>JAQXNQ010000111.1 GCA_029098085.1 Oscillospiraceae bacterium | reverse complement strand
ACACGCTGAGCGCCCCGGAACCTCCCGGGATGCTCCCATTACCTTACAGATTCCGTACTGCCCGGCGGTAGTCCAGCAGCCGATCCAGCTCCTCCGCCTCCAGCAGCTGCTTTTCCAGCGCCAGCTGACGAATCTTCCCCGGATCTCCGCCTGCTTCCCGCAGCAGAGACGCCGCCTGATCATAGCCCAGCACCGGCGCCAGCAGCGCGATCATCACCGCCGACCGATCCAGATGCTCTCTGCAGCCCTCCCCGTTGGCCTGCAGGCCGAGGATGCACTTCTCTCTCAGCAGATCCACCGCCCCGATCAGCAGCTGCAGGCTGTCCAGCAGGCTGTCCGCAATGAGGGGCAAAAAGGCGTTCAGCTCAAAATTTCCCATGGACGCCGCCATGGCGATGGCGCTGTCATGGGCCATGACCCGAATGCCGACCTGCGTCACCATCTCGGGGATGACCGGATTCACCTTGCCCGGCATGATGGTGCTGCCCATCTGCAGCTTGGGCAGGACAATCTCACCCAGACCGCCCCGTGGCCCGCTGTTCATCAGCCGCAGATCCCCCGACAGCTTGACCAGCGTCACCGCCAGCGCCTTCAGCAGGCCGGACACCTCCACGAACACATCGTTGTTCTGGGTGATGTCCATGGGATACTCCGCCTTGGCCAGACCGATGCCGGTCTGCTGCCGCAGCTGCTCCACCACCAGCCATCCGTACCGGCGGCTGGCACTGGTGCCGTTTCCCACGGCCGTACCGCCCAGGTTCACCTGCCGCAGCCGCTCCTCCGCCTTGTAAATCCGCCAGCGATCCCGGGCGATGGCCTGGGCGTAGGCGCCGAACTCCTGCCCCAGCGTCACCGGCATGGCGTCCATCAGCTCGGTGCGGCCCAGCTTGAGCACATCCTCAAAGGCCGTCTCCTTCTGCTGCAGGGCCTCCTGCAGTCCGGCACAGCTGTCGGACAGGATGCGGATCAGCCGGATGGCCGCAATGCGCAGGGCCGTGGGATAGACATCGTTGGTGGACTGTCCCCGGTTCACATCGTCCAGCGGGTGAACCATACCGCCCTCCGGCCCCAGCCTCCGCCGGGCGAGACCTGCAATCACCTCGTTGACGTTCATATTGGTGGAGGTTCCGGCGCCACCCTGCAGAGCCGCTGTGGAAAACTGCTCCTCATAGCCGCCCGCAAGCAGCTGATCGCAGGCCCACAGAATCGCGTCCCACTTCTCCGCCTCCTCAGGGCAGAGCTTGCGGTATACGGCGGCGGCGGCTTTTTTCACCTCCACCACCGCCCCGATCAAAAGGGGATTGACCTTCTGTCCCAGCGGAAAATTCTCCATGGCCCGGGCGGTCTGGCAGCCGTAAAGCGCCTCCTCCGGCAGCCGGATTTCTCCCAGATCGTCCCGCTCTGTCCGCATCCGCCCCTTTTCCATCACTGATCCTCCAGCAGCATGGCAATATGTGGGAAGGCCCGCAGGCTCCGCTCCAGAATGCCCTGCATGTAGGCGATCAGAATGCCGTAATTGGTGATGGGAACGCCCTGATCCTCGGCGCAGCTGAGCCGGTACTTCATCTCCCGCTCGTTGAGCATGCAGCCGCCGCAGTGCACAATCATTTTATAGGAAGACAGATCCTCCGGGAATTCGGTGCCGGAGCAGAAGCAGAATTCCAGCTCCTTACCGGTATGAGCCCGGATCCACCGGGGCAGCTTGACCGACCCGATGTCATCGCACTGCCGGTGATGGGTGCAGCCCTCGGCGATCAGCACCCGGTCTCCGTCCTGCAGGGTTTCAATGGCGCGGGCGCCCCGGACAGCCGTTTCCAGATTGCCCTTGTACCGGGCAAACAGAATGGAGAAGGAGGTCAGCAGGATATCGTCCGGCGTGTCAGCGGACACCTTGGCAAACACCTGACTGTCGGTGATCACCAGGCGGGGCCGCCTGCCCAGCTGCTCCAGCGTTTCCCGGAGCTCATATTCCTTGACCACAATGGCAGTAGCGTCGGCCTCCAGAATATCCCGGATGGTCTGCTGCTGAGGCAGAATCAGCCGGCCCTTGGGGGCTGCCTTGTCGATGGGCACCACCAGCACCACGAAATCGCCGGGATCGATGAGATCCGCCACAATCCGCAG
>JAQXNQ010000110.1 GCA_029098085.1 Oscillospiraceae bacterium | reverse complement strand
CGGAACCCGGGTGAACACGGCGGTACCGGAGTAGCCCTTTTTCATGGCGGAATTCCAGTACTGGATGTACCCGGGCAGCTCCAGCACGGCCTGTCCCTCCTGCATTTTCGTCTCCTGCAGGCAGACCACATCGGCGTCCGCCTGATTGAAAAAATCCATAAACCCCTTGCCGAGACAGGCACGCAGCCCGTTGACATTCCAGGAGATCAATTTCATTGCCATACCCCTTCCGGCCGGTGCAGCGCACAGGCCCGAAGATCTTTCTGTTCCTTACTTATTACTATACCCCATCTCGCCGGTTTTGTGAATCTTCATCGGGAAATTTTTCGGCGCAGTTTGTAAAATTTTGACGAATAAACTTTTTTCGGCGAAGAAAATGTCCCCCGGGAAAAACAGGACGAAAAAGAAGGCTTTTTAAGCGGAAAGTATGCCGCGGACAGTTGCCCCGCAGGGGAAAATGTTGTATACTGAATCATATCAGCCGGAGAATTTTTCCCTGCGGGGAGCGTTGTCCGGCGAAAGGCAGGAAAGATATGATTCTGATTACGGGAGATACCCATGGAGATATGCAGCGGTTTCAGCTGCCTGCGGTGAAAAAGCTCGGCAAGCGGGATACGCTGATCGTCTGCGGCGACTTCGGCTTTGTGTGGGACGGCTCGGCAAAGGAGCAGAGAGTGCTGAAAAAGCTGGGCAGGCGTCCCTTTGACACCCTTTTTGTGGAGGGCTGCCGGGACAATTATGATTTGCTGCGGCAGTATCCCACCGTGCCCTACCGGGGCGGACAGGCCCGCAAGATCAGCGGCAACCTGTACCAGCTGCTGCGGGGCGAGGTGTACGAGATAGAAGGGCAGAAGGTCTTTGCCTTCGGCGGCGGCTACAGCGATGAGGAGTGGCTGGATGTGGGCCACGACAGCGGCATGTGGTGGACCGAGGAGCAGCCCTCGGAGGAGGAGATGGCCCACGGCCTGGAGCGGCTGGCGGCCTGCGGGGGTCGGGTGGATCTGGTGATTACCCACGACGCCCCTTCCTCCATTCGCCGGTTTATCCGCATCGAGGACAATGAGGTGAGCCCCCTGCACAGCTATCTGGAGCAGGTTTTGCAGCAGTGCGATTTCGGCCGCTGGTTTTTTGGACATTATCATCTGGACAAGGTCATTCCGCCCCGGTTCACGGCAGCCTTTCAGGCGGTTTACCGGGTGGATCAGCCCCACTGACAGAAAAGGATCAGAAGCGGACGTTGCTTCGTCAGCATACAGGAGGAACAGAAGATGCAAAACAGAGTAAAAGTAGTGATCTGCGGCAAGAGCTACAGCCTGCAGACCGACGAGAGTGCTGCCTATGTGATTTCCCTGGCCAAGGAGCTGGACGGGCGGATCAACGCCTTTATGGAGGAGAACAACGCCTCCTTCCCGTCCGCAGCCGTCATGACGGCGCTGGCCCTGATGGACGAGAGCGCCAAATCCACCTGCGATGTGGATAATTTCCGGGCGCAGATCAAGGGCTATGTGGAGGAAGCCGCCGCCGCCCGCATCGAGGCGGAGCGCTGCAGGCGGGAGATTGAGCGGCTGCAGGAGGAGAACGAAAAGCTGAAGAGCGACCTGGCGCTGCTGACCCTGCGGGATGAAGTGGATCAGCAGAGCACCCGGCCGTAACGGAGGAAGTACAGTGGCAAAGCTGGAAATACTGGCGCCTGCCGGTTCCATGGAGGCGCTGGAGGCTGCCGTCCGCTGCGGCGCCGATGCGGTATATCTGGGGCAGAAGAATTTCAGCGCTCGGAAAAACAGTCAGAATTTTGACGCGGAGTCCCTTTTTGAGGCGGTGACCATGGCGCACCGCTGCGGCGTGAAAATCCATCAGGCGCTGAATATTCTGGTGTTTGATCAGGAGCTGGAGGATTTGAAGGCCTGCATCCGGACAGCCTGCGAGGCGGGCGTGGATGCGCTGATCGTGCAGGACTGGGGGGTGGCCGCTGCGGTGCGGCGGCTCTGTCCCGACATGCCGCTGCACGCCTCCACCCAGATGGCCATTCATTCACCGGCGGGTGTCCGGATGGCGGAGGAGCTGGGCTTTTCCCGGGTGGTGCTGGCCCGGGAGCTGAGCCGGGAGGAAATAGCAACCATTGTCCGCTCCACCTCGCTGGAGACGGAGATTTTCGTCCACGGAGCCCACTGCATGTCCATCTCGGGACAGTGCTACATGAGCGCTGCCATTGGCGGCAACAGCGGCAACCGGGGGCAGTGTGCCCAACCCTGCCGCCTGCCCTTTTCGGCGGGTTCCCCCGGAAAAGAGGGCTTTTCCGGGCGGAAGGCCGGGGAGCAGGTGCTGTCCCTCAAGGATATGAGCCTGGTGGAGCGGCTGCCGGAGATTGAGAGGCTGGGGGTCACCTCGGTCAAGATCGAGGGCCGGATGAAGCGCCCGGAATATGTGGCGGCGGCGGTGACGGCCTGCCGTCAGGCGCTGAAGGGCGAAAAGCCGGATATGGATTCCCTGCGGGCAGTCTTTTCCCGTTCGGGCTTTACCTCCGGCTATTTTGACGGCAAGCGGGATAAGTCCATGTTCGGCGCCCGCACCAAAGCGGATGTGCAGGCGGGCGAGGAGGTCTTTTCCTCCCTGCGGCAGCTGTACCACAAGCAGACGCCGCTGGTGCCGGTGCGGATGGACTTTTTTATGGAGCCGGATACCCCGGCAAGACTGACCCTGTCCGACGGGGAGCATCGGGTCACGGCGGAGGGGGAGGTTCCCCAGCATGCGGAAAATCGTCCTGCCACGGCGGAGTCGGTGCGGCAGAATCTGGAAAAGCTGGGCGGAACGCCCTATTATCTGCAGAATTTTCAGGCGCAGATCGGCGACGGGCTGATGCTGCGGGCGTCGGCTCTCAACGGCCTGCGCAGGGATGCCTGTGCGCTGCTGGATCAGGCTCGCACGGCCGGGCAAAAGGCTTTCTGCGACCTGCCCTTTCCGCCCCTGCCGGAGCGAAAACCGTCTTCGGGGCTGGAAAGCTGGGGACAGTTCCGTTCTCTTTCTCAGCTGACAAAGGCTTCGGCGGCGCTGCTGGACAGGATCATCCTGCCGGCAGAGGAGCTGGATCAGGCGGACATCCTGCCCTGCTCCCGGGATAAGATCCTGCCGGCGCTGCCCCGGTTCACCTTCTCGGAGGAGGGACTGCCGGAGCTGCTGCAGCGGCTGAAGGCGAAGGGCTTTGAAGAGGTGTACTGCGACAGCATCGGACATATCGCTCTCTGTCGGGAGGCGGGTATGCGTCCGGTGGGCGGCATGTTCCTGAACCTTGCAAACTCCCGGGCTCTGCAGGAGGCACAGCGGCTGGGGCTCACCGGCGCCGTGGTGTCGCCGGAGGGGAAGCTTTCCTGGCTCTCCCATCTGAAAAGCGAACTGCCGCTGGGAATTTTTGCCTATGGACGCCTGACGCTGATGGCGGTGCGCAACTGTCCCGTCCGGGCCCAGCTGGGCTGCCGCGCCTGCGGCGGCGCGGGCTTTTTGACCGACCGTACCCGGACGGTCTTTCCGGTGCGGTGTGAAAACGGCGTCAGCTATATTTATAACTCTCTTCCCACCTCCATGCTGGACAAAAAGGAGACCCTGCGGCCCTTTGACTTCGCATTGCTGAGCTTTACGGTGGAATCTCCCCGGGAGATTGAGCAGGTGCTGGCCCGGTGGGCAGTGGGAAGTGCCCTGGAGACGGCCTCCACCCGGGGACTGTACAACCGGGGCGTATAAAAGCGCTTTTATTCCGGAAAAGGTGTATCCATTCTGCCGGGAAGGAAAAACAAAGTGGAAATTATCCTTTTTGGATGGGGATAACTCTGGTGAAAAGGTGGGAAAGTCCTTTCCTGTGTGGAAAACTGCTGCCCTGTTGGAACGGCGGCGGATTCCGGAAAATCGGACTTTGACGCAAAACATCCGAAAGAATCGTTTTACATGCAGAGCCGTTTGAAAACAGTAAATCAGAAGGAGACAGCTCTTTATGACCATCAAATGCAAAAAGCTGCGGACGGGGGCAGTTTTACCCTCCCGTGCCACAGCCGAGAGCGCCGGCTTTGATCTGTCGGCCTGTCTGGAGGAACCGACCGTGATTTGGCCCGGGGAAACCCGGATGATTCCCATCGGCGTGGCGGTGGAGCTGCCGCCGAAAACGGCAGGTATGGTATACGCCCGGAGCGGACTGTCCACCCGGCACGGTGTCGCGCTGATCAACGGTGTGGGGGTGGTGGACAGCGACTACCGGGGCGAGCGTATGGTGCCGCTGCACAATTATGGAACGGAGGCGTTCATCGTCGAACCGGGCGACCGGGTGGCGCAGCTGGTGGTGACGCCGGTGCTGCTGCCGCAGCTGGAAGAGGCGGACAGCCTTTCGGAAAGCGTCCGGGGCGAAAAGGGCTTTGGCTCCACCGGAATCGGGAAAACTTTGGAAACAGGAGGAAATGAGAAATGAAAAAGGTGCTGATCTTCAGTCTCTTTCTGCTGGCGGGCGTGCTGATGGGCACGGTTCTCACCGAGGTGGCCAGCCGGGTGAGCTTTCTGAGCTGGCTGTGCTGGGGGGATTCCA
This sequence comes from Oscillospiraceae bacterium, assembly GCA_029098085.1. GTDB lineage: Bacteria > Bacillota > Clostridia > Oscillospirales > Ruminococcaceae > Faecivivens. The sequence continues at coordinate 19,584 of JAQXNQ010000110.1, read as the reverse complement.
TCGGCTTCGGCTGGCCCAATCCGGTCACGCTGGATCTGTCCATCCTGAAGGTGAGCTTCGGCATCACCATGGAGCTGAACGTGGCCAAGCTCCTGTGCGTCATCGCGGCTCTGGCGGCCTATCTGGGCTGGGGCAAGCGGCTGTAAGGAGGAGCGGATGGAAATCGTACTGGCATCCAAATCCCCCAGAAGACAGGAGCTGCTGAAAACCGCCGTGCCGGAATTTTCCGTCATGGTGCCGGAGTTTGACGAAGGCCCCGTTATGGCGGCGGGGCTTTGTCCCGAGGAGACGGTGCGCCGACTGTCCCTGGGAAAGGCGCTGGCTGCCCGGGAGCGCTTCGGCGCGATTCCGGAGCGCATTTACATCAGCGGCGATACGGTGGTGGTGTCGCCGGAGGGAGAAATCATGGGCAAGCCCCGGGACCGGGCGGATGCAAAGCGGATGCTGGGCATCCTGTCGGGCCGCACTCATTGGGTGATCACTGCCGTGACCCTGGCCGGAGCGGACCGGGAGCGGGCGTTCACCGTGACCACCGAGGTGGATTTTTATCCCCTGACCGAACAGGAAATCGAAGCCTATCTGGACACCGGCGAGCCCTTTGACAAGGCCGGCGCCTACGGCATTCAGGGCGCGGGCGGACTTTTTGTGCGGGGAATCCGCGGGGATTACTTCAACGTGGTAGGCCTGCCGGTGGCGGAGCTTTGGAGAGCACTGAGAACTTTCTGATGGATTTTGTCGATTCCGGCAAGTTTTTTGCGGAAATCCCGGGAAAATGACGGTTTATTTGTAGAATCGGCAAAATTCATCAAAAATCTATTGTGTAAAAATCCCGCGGGGCTTATAATAAATATGCGTATGCCCGTCATATGCTGCGCACATGACATGCGTATTTTCAGACAGAAACGAACGGCGGCAGCGCGGAAAAGGATCGGCTCTTTTTCGGTTTTTTATCCTTTGACCGGGGAAGATAACGGAAAAGGATGCGTTGATCATATTCACCGAAAGGAAAGGTAAAGCCATGTTTTTTTCCAAGGATATCGGAATTGATCTGGGTACGGCGAATACCCTGGTATATATGAAGGGCAAGGGCATCATCATCCGGGAGCCCAGCGTTGTGGCGGTGGATATCCGCAACGACAAGGTCAAATGCGTCGGCCAGGAGGCCAAAAACGTCATCGGCCGTACGCCCGGCTCCATCGTGACGGTTCGTCCCCTGAAGGACGGCGTCATCGCAGACTTCGACATCACCACCAGCATGCTGCAGGAATTTATCCGCAAGGCGGTGGGCAGCACCTTCTGGTGCCGTCCCCGGGTGGTCATCTGCATTCCCTCCGGCGTCACGGCGGTGGAGCGCAGAGCGGTGCGGGACGCCACCGAGCAGGCGGGCGCCAAGCGGGTTTCCATCATTGAGGAGCCCATGGCGGCGGCCATCGGCGCCGGACTTCCCGTGGCGGAGCCCACCGGCTCCATGGTGGTGGACATCGGCGGCGGCACCAGCGAGGTGGCGGTCATCTCCCTGGGCGGCATTGTGGCGGCCAAGTCGGTTCGGGTCGGTGGCGATGAGTTCGACTCCGCCATCACCAATTTCATCAAGAAAAAGTATAACCTCCTGATCGGTGAGCGCACCGCAGAGGACATCAAGATTCAGATCGGCTCCGCTGTTCCGCTGGAGGACGGGGAGCTGAGCATGGAGATCAAGGGCCGCAATCTGCTCAACGGCCTGCCCGAGAACATCACGGTCACCTCGGATCAGATCCGCAGCGCGCTGGAGGATCCGCTGAGCATGGTGCTGGAGGCCATCCGCAACACGCTGGAGCGGACGCCCCCCGAGCTTTCGGCCGACATCATCGACCAGGGCATTACCCTGACCGGCGGCGGCGCTCTGCTGAGGGGCCTAGACAAGCTGATCAACGGCGAGACCGGCATGCCGGTGAAGATCGCCGAAAATCCCCTGGACTGTGTGGCCACCGGCGCCGGCATGGTGCTGGACAACATCGACAAGCTGACCGATGTCCTCAGTGAGGAGGACAGTCACTATTGATTGCGGGAGAAATTATCCGGAACGGATAAGGAGTGAAGGAGAGGCGCTGTGAGGGATTTTTTTAACAGTCTGCGTTTTAAAATCCTGATGGCGGCGCTGGCGGTCATCACCGGGATCCTGATCTATTCCGCCAGTACCGGCGGCCTTGCCACTCTTCCGGAGCGGATCTTTTCCTATGCGCTGGTGCCGTTTCAAAAGCTGTCCGCCGTGATTTCGGACGGCTTCACGGATTTCTTTTCGGTTTTCTTTGACGCCAGAAAGAACTATGAGGAAAATCAGGAGCTGAAGGAGGAAATCGCCGAGCTGCGGCGGCAGCTGGTGGATTACGAGGACGCGGTCACCGAAAACGAGCGGCTGAAGGAAATTCTGGAGCTGAAGGAGCACAATCCCGACATCCAGTTTCAGGATGCGGGCGTCATCGGCCGGGATCCCTCGGATCAGTTCGGCTCCTTTACCATCGACAAAGGCACCGTTTACGGCATCTCGGTATACGACCCCGTGGTGACCGGAGACGGGCTGGTGGGGTATATCTCGTCGGTGGGCCCCACCTACGCCAAGGTGACCACCATTCTCAGTCCCGAGACCAATGTGGGTGCCATGGAGATCCGGAGCAAGACCACCGGCAATATCACCGGTTCCATCGAGCTGGCCGAAAAGGGCATGACCCGGATGGAGCTGCTTCCCCGGGATAGCGAAATGGAAAAGGACGGTCTGGTGGTGACGGCCGGCACCAGTGGCTACTATCCCCAGGGTTTGGTCATCGGCACGGTGAAGAGCGTCCGGCTGGCGGACTCCGGCATCACCAAGACGGCGGAGATTGAACCGGCCGCGGACATCGCCTCCGTCAAGCATGTTTTTGTGCTGACCGATTTTCTGGGCAAGCAGAGCGGTCAGAACAGCGCGGAGTGAGAGCCTATGGAAATTGGAAAAAACGGCCGGGCGGCTTTGAAATGGGGCAGCTATATCCTTCTCCTGCTGCTGCTCTGCGGCCTGCAGAGCGCACCGGGGCTGTTTTCCGTCCGGGGTGTCAAGCCGGTGCTGATGCTGCCGCTGGTGGTTTCGGTGGCGCTTTTTGAGCGGGAGGCTGCAGCGGCGGCCTTCGGGCTGTCGGCGGGACTTTTCTGGGATCTGTCGGCGGGGAGGCTGTTCGGATTTTACGGCATGGTGCTGATGGTCTGCTGCGTGGCGGTGACACTGCTGTCCATGTACTGCATCCGGGTCAATGTGGCGAATTTCCTGCTGCTCTGCTTTACGGTGAGCCTGCTGTGCGGGCTGTGGAATTATCTGTTTTACGATTTGCTCTGGGGCTACGAGGGCGTCCTGCTGTACGCCTGGAAGATGCTGGCCCAGACCGTATATACCACTGCGTTGGGGATACCGGTGTACTGGCTGGTTCGCTGGCTGACCGGAAAGCTCAGCGTGACGGTGCGTGCCTGAATGTGTTGTGACAAGCTGCGGCGTTCGGGGTGCTGCGCGGACGTTTGATCCGGCAGTGCTTCGGACGCGTTTTGATATGACCGGAGCGGATCCGGCTGTACAGGAAGGAAGGCATTATGGCAGGGAAACCCAAGGAAAGGATGCGGCTGATCATACTGGCGTTTCTGTCAGCGGTGGTGTGCGGCCTGTATCTGATACTGGCCATGAATTATCAGGTGGTCAACGGCGCAAAGTATTACGGACAGACCCAGGCCTCCACCACCAGCGTACTGCCCCTGAAGGCGGCCCGGGGTGAAATCGTGGACACCAACGGCACGGCACTGGCGGAAAATGAGACCGGCCTGAACATCGTCTTTTACTATTCGTTTCTTCCGAAGAGCGAGCAGAATGAAATCATCGCCTGTTTGATCGAAATCTGCGAGGAGAACGGAGAGACCTGGTATGATCCGCTGCCCATCACCCAGTCCGGGGAACCGGAGTTCCTGCCCGACCGGGAAAAGGAGGTCTCCACGCTGAAAGGCAAGCTGGAGCTCAACGTGTATGCCACGGCGGATGACTGCATGTACTATATGCGGGAGGAAACCTTCTCCATCAAGGGCTATGACGACAACATGACCCGGAAGATTGCCGGTGTCCGTTACGGCATGGTGCTGGCGGATTTTTCGGTCAACAACAATCAGTATGTTTTTGCAGAAAACGTGTCGGCGGACACGGTGCTGAAGATCAAGGAGATGTCCCATCTGCTGCCCGGTGTGGATGTGGCTGAGAACGACATCCGGGTTTATCCGGACGGGGATCTGATCCCCCATGTGGTGGGCTATCTGGGCGCCATCTATGCCGAGGACTGGAACGGCAGCGACGGCTCGGAGGGCTATCGGGACAAGGGCTACAAGATGAGCGATCTGGTGGGCAAGGCCGGCATCGAAAAGGTCATGGAGGATCAGCTGCACGGCGTTGACGGCGAGCGGACGGTGGAACAGTCCAAAAACGGCGAGATCCTCAGCGAGACGGTGACCACACCGGCCCAGCCGGGCAACAAGGTGGTGCTGACCATCGACAGCGAATTTCAGCGCCGGGTGCAGGAGGAGCTGGAGGAGTATATTGCCTACCTGAAGAGTCTGGATGATCCGGAAAAGGGCAGCGATATCAAGGGCGCGGCCATTTCGGTGCTGGATGTCAGAACCGGTGCGGTGCTGGCCATGGTCACCTACCCCAGCTATGATGTCAACGATTTCTATGAGGACTATACCGGGCTGCTCAGCGATGAGCTGCACCCGCTGACCAACCGGGTGACCCAGGGACTGTACCGTCCCGGTTCCACCTTCAAGACCGTGGTGGCCGCGGCCGGACTGGAGGAAGGGCTGATCACCCCCAGCAGCACCTATAATTGCACCCGGGTTTACCGGTACTACGACATTATCCCGGGCAACCAGTTCCGCCCTCAGTGCCTGGGCTATCACGGCAATCTGAACGTGTCCCAGGCCCTGACCGTCTCCTGCAACATTTTCTTTTACGATCTGGGCCGGCGGCTGGGTATTGACACAATCAACCGCTACGCCAATCTGATGGGCCTCGGCGTGGAAACCGGTCTGGAGATTCCCACGGCGGTGGGCGGCCTTTCCGGGCCGGAGCGCAGCGAGCTGCTGGGCGGTACCTGGGTGCAGGGCAACGTGGTGCAGGCCTCCATCGGACAGATGGACACGGCGGTTTCTCCGCTGCAGCTGTCCATTCAGGCGCTGACCCTGGCCAACCGGGGCACCCGCATGAAGCCTTATCTGATCAAGGAAATCCGCAGCTATGACGACAGCGAGGTCCTGTCGGTGACGGAGCCGGAGGCTGTGTCCTCCTTTGAGATTTCGGACGAGAATTATGCCGCCATCGTGGAGGGCATGAAGGGTGCGGCCAACAACATCCGGGCAGAGGGCTATACCCTCAGCGATCTGCCCTATGAAGTGGCGCTTAAGACCGGTTCGCCCCAGAAAAGCGCGGATGTTTTCCACTCGGCCGCCATCGCCTTTGCGCCGGTGAACAATCCGGATATCGCCATCGGCATCATGCTGGAGGAAAGCCAGAACGCCAGCTGGATGGTGCGCAAAATTCTGGATGCCTATTATGAAACTGCCGGTAAAAATTACGCACCGTCAGCCCAAACAACAGAGAAATGAGAGTTGTAATTAAGACGGAGACGGTCTGCGCTGACGCTGTGTGATAATTACCAAAAAAATGGAAATAGCTTTAGTTATTAGGGAAAAATGATAAAAGACGCTGGTATTCTGTCTGCCGGTGTGGTATACTATTGTTGAATAATGTATTATGCCTGATTGCGCAAACGAGGAGGCGGACATCCATGACTGCCAGAAAATCACAGGTGGCGGCAATCGTGTCCGGCAAAGGCGGCGTTGGAAAATCCACCCTTGCGGTGGGCCTTGGAACCGCGGCTTCCCAGCTTGGCAAGCAGGTGCTGGTGGTGGAGTTCGACGCAGGTTTGCGCGGGATTGATATCATGCTCGGCCTGACCGGAATCGTGTATGATCTGGGCGATCTGCTGGAAGGACGCTGCAGTATCAGCAGCGCCATTCTGGAAGCCCCGTCCACTCCGGGATTATTCGCCATTGCGGCGCCAGCTTCTCTGATCGGCCCGATGGAGCTTTCTGATATTCAGCTTCTGGTCAGCGGCCTGCGGCCGTATTTCGACCTGATTTTGCTGGACATGCCGGCCGGACTGGGCTTCAGTGTCCGGGCCAGCCGTGCGGCGGCCGACATGGTGCTGGTGGCTGCAACACCGGATCCGGTCTGTATCCGGGACGGCGGACAGCTGGTGCAGAGTCTCACCGAGGCGGGCTGCAGCCAACACCGGCTGATCATCAACCGGGTTTCCAAAAAACTGCTGCGCCGTCAGATCGTGCAGGATCTGGACGAGGTCATCGACGGCGTGGGATCCCAGCTCATTGGTGTGGTGCCGGAGGATCACGGGGTTCAGCTGGCTGCTGCGTCCGGAAAGCCGCTCAGCGCCCGCAGTGAAATCCAGCAGGTCTGTTCCGCCATTGTCCGGCGGATGGACGGAGAATACATACCGCTTCTGATTTCGTGATTCACAGAACACCGGTGCGGGTAACCGCCGCCGGCTGAGATAAATATAAAATGCCTGAGGAGGAAGCCAATCATGAACATCGCGCTGATCGCACACGATTCCAAAAAAGAACTGATGGTACAGTTCTGTATAGCCTATTGTGGCATCCTTAGCCGTCACAATCTTTGCTCCACCGGCACTACTGGCAAACAGATTTCCGAGGCCACGGGCCTGAACATCAAGCGCTTTCTCAGCGGCTCCCAGGGCGGCGACCAGCAGATTGCTTCGCTGATCGCCTGCAATGAGATTGATCTGCTGCTCTTTTTCCGGGATCCCCTGACCATTAAATCGCTCGAAGCCAATGAGATGAATCTGCTGCGGCTCTGCGATGTCCATAACATTCCCATGGCCACCAATATCGCCACTGCCGAGGTGCTGATCCATGGCCTGGAGCGGGGCGATCTGGACTGGAGAATCATCGTCAATCAGGGCTATTGATGCCTTCACCAATTTCATGAAATCGATGCGAAGTGAGCTTATCCGGGGGATGGGCTTGCTTCGTTTGCACAATAGGGGAATTTTTGTGATTTCTTTCAGATTTTGAAAGAGCGTGAATTCCTTTTTGTAGAATCCATCCGAAGAAACGCTTCATCTTCCGGGGACGGCGGCAGATGAATCCCCTGTTTACCGTCCGGGAGGAGAGTGCCAGGTGGCATTGGAAATCAGATCCATCAAGGGAACACAGGATATACTGCCGTCGGACAGCTGGAAGTGGCAGTTTGTGGAGCGTCAGTTTCTGGATATGGCGGCGCTGTACGGCTTTTCGGAGATCCGGGTTCCCACCTTTGAGGACAGAGGATTGTTCATCCGGTCGGTGGGGGACACCACCGACGTGGTGCAGAAGGAGATGTACACCTTTACGGATCAGGGCGGCCGGGAGCTGGCGCTGCGTCCGGAAGGAACCGCCGGTGTCAACCGGGCGGTGATTGAAAGCGGCCTGATCACCGGAGCGCTGCCGCTGAAGCTGTCCTATGTGCTGTCCTGCTTCCGGGCGGAAAAGCCCCAGGCCGGGCGGTACAGAGAGTTCCATCAGCTGGGCATGGAGGTGTTCGGTTCCCAGTCCGCGGCGGCGGACGCGGAGCTCATCAGCTTTGTCCATGGCTTTTTTGATCATCTGGGCCTGCAGCAGATCCGGCTGGAGATCAACTCCATCGGCTGTCCGCACTGCCGTCCCGATTATCACAGGGCTTTGAAGGATTATTTTTCAGCCCGGAAGGAAGGCCTTTGCCCCACCTGTCAGGAGCGTCTGGAACGGAATCCTCTGCGGATTCTGGACTGCAAGTGCCCGTCCTGTCAGGAGATCGCAAAGGATGCTCCCAGTGGGCTGGACTATCTCTGTGAGGACTGCGCCGCTCATTTTGAGAGCCTGAAAAAGCGTCTGAATGCGCTGCAGATCGACTACACGGTCAATCCGCGCATCGTCCGCGGACTGGATTACTACACCCGGACAGTATTCGAGTTCATTTCCGGCGACATCGGCGCCCAGAGCACCATCTGCGGCGGCGGCCGGTATGACGGCCTGCTGAAGAGCCTGGGCGGACCGGATCAGCCCGGCATCGGCTTTGCCATGGGGCTGGAGCGGCTGCTGATGGTGCTGGAGGCGCAGAAGATCGAGCTGCCGGCACCTGCCCCCTGCGATCTTTATATCGCTTCCATGGGGGAAGAGGCCTCCGTGATCGCCATGAGCCTGACTGCGGATCTCCGGAGCGAGGGCTTCGCTGCGGAATGCGACATCGTAGGCCGCAGCGTCAAGGCGCAGATGAAATATGCCGACAAGATCGGCGCCCGCTTTTCCATGGTGCTGGGAGACAGTGAGCTGGAAAGCGGCAGGGCTTCCGTACGGAATATGGCCGACGGCAGTACCGTCGAGGTGGAGCTGGACGGGGAAAGCCTCAGCCGGTTCCTGTATGATGTGGAGCTGAGCAGGATCACCGACAGTCTGGATGTCAGCGGCATCCCGGGTTTTGATAAGCTGTGAGCTTTTACATGAGCTGATGACCGCCGGTTTTCCGGCGAGATGAAGAATAAAGGAGTTTTTGATTATGGCAGACCTGATGCGCGGCATGAAGCGCACCCACTACTGCACCGAGGTGACCACGGCCGATATCGGCAAAGAGGTTGTTGTCGGCGGCTTTACCGCCAAACAGCGGGATAAAGGCGAGCTGGTGTTCATCGACCTGCGGGACCGCACCGGCATTCTGCAGCTGATTTTTGACGACAGCACCGACCGTGCTGTTATGCAGAAGGCCAAGGAGGTTCGTTCCGAATACGTTCTGATGGCCCGCGGCACCGTCCGCCGCCGGGAGAGCATCAATCCGGACATTCCCACCGGCGAGATCGAGATCTTTGTCACCGAGCTGCGGATTCTGGCCAAGGCTCAGACCCCGCCCTTCCATATCACCGATGAGACCGATACCAATGAGGAGCTGCGTCTCCGCTACCGGTATCTGGATCTGCGGCGTCGGCAGCTGCAGGAAAACCTGATGAAGCGCGCCAGAATCACCAAGGTAGCCCGTGATTTCTTCGCGGACAACGGCTTCATCGAGATCGATACCCCCATGATGATGAAATCCACCCCTGAAGGCGCCCGGGACTATGTGGTGCCCTCCCGTGTCCATAAGGGCAGCTTTTACGCTCTGCCCCAGTCCCCTCAGATCTACAAGCAGCTGCTGATGGTGGCCGGCTTTGACCGGTATGTGCAGTTTGCCCGCTGCTTCCGGGACGAGGACCTGCGGGCCGACCGGCAGCCCGAGTTCACCCAGATCGATCTGGAGATGTCCTTTGTGGAGATGGAGGACATCATGGAGATGGGCGAGAACTTCATCAAGTACCTGATGAAGGAAGTCATGGATGTGGAGATCACCGAGTCTCTGCCCCGGCTGACCTATAAGGACGCCATGGAACGTTATGGCTCCGACAAGCCCGACATCCGCTACGGCATGGAAATCACCGACCTGTCCGATCTGGTGAAGGACTGCGGCTTCGGTGTCTTCACCGGCGCCATTGAGGCGGGCGGTTCTGTCCGCGGCATCGTCGTCAAGAACGGCGCTTCGGTTTATACCCGCAAGGAGATTGACAAGCTCACCGAGCACGCCAGAGGCATCGGCGCCAAGGGCCTGGCCTTTGTCCGCTGGGTGGATGAGAAGCCGAATTGCTCCTTTGCCAAGTTCTTCAGCGAGGAAGAGCTGGGTACTCTGCTGGCCCGTCTGGGCTGTGAGCGGGGCGACGTGGCGCTGATCGTGGCCGATAAGGATCGGGTCACCCTGCCGGTGCTGGGCGCTCTGCGGCAGATCTGCGCCAAGCGGATGGACATCATCCCCGAGGGCTATGCTTTCCTGTGGATCACCGAATTCCCCTTCTTCGAATGGGACGACGAGGCGGGCAAGTGGGTGGCCATGCACCATCCCTTCACCATGCCGCTGGATGAGTGTCTGCCTTATCTGGACAGCGATCCCGGTTCTGTCCGCGCCAAAGCCTATGACCTGGTGCTCAACGGCGTCGAGCTCTGCTCCGGTTCCATCCGCATCACCGACTCCGAGCTGCAGGAGAAGATGTTCAAGTCTCTGGGCCTGACCCCCGAGGAGATTGAGGCCAAGTTCGGCTTCCTGGTGGATGCCTACAAGTACGGCGCACCGCCCCACGGCGGCCTGGGTCTGGGTCTGGACCGGCTGACCATGCTGCTCTGCGGCGCTCAGAACCTGCGGGATGTCATTGCCTTCCCCAAGGTGCAGAACGCCAGCGAGCTGATGAGCGGCTGCCCCGCTCCCATCGACCAGAGCCAGCTGGACGAGCTGAGCATCGCCTGCCTGGAAACGGAATAAGCAATCCCGGAAGGGCCTCTGAACCGGAGCAAATGGTTCAGAGGCCCTTTCGAAATCCCGAAGCCTGAATCTGCGGGAGTGATTGATTCGTTTTTACAGAGGAAACAGGAGAGGAGTGACCATCATGTATCGGATCTATCTGGTGGAGGACGATGAAACCATCGCCGGCGCCCTGCAGCGGCAGCTGGAAAAATGGGGCTTTCTGGTGCATCCGGCGGAGGACTTCGGCCGGATCACCGAGGAATTCCGGGCCTTTCAGCCCCACCTGGTGCTGCTGGACATCTCGCTGCCCTTTTACGATGGATACTACTGGTGCGGTGAGCTGCGCCGGATCAGCCAGACGCCCATCATCTTTCTGTCCTCGGCGGGGGACGACCTGAATCAGGTCATGGCTCTGAGCATGGGGGCGGATGACTTCATCCCCAAGCCCTTCCGCATGGAGCTGGCCGTGGCCAAAATCAAGGCCCTGCTGCGGCGAACCTATGACTTTGCCGGGGACCCGGAGCTGCTGGAGGTGGGGGATGTGGCGCTGGATCTCTGCGGCGCAGAGCTGGTATATGGGGGAAACCGGCTGGAGCTGAGCCGCAACGAGTTTCGGATCCTGCAGCTGCTGATGGAGCGGCGCGGGCAGGTGGTGAGCCGGGAGGCGCTGATGAGCCGCCTCTGGGAGACGGACAGCTTTATCGATGACAATACCCTGACGGTGAATATGACCCGTCTGCGCCGCAAGCTGGCGGATCAGGGCCTTTCGGATTTCATCCTGACCAAAAAGGGCATGGGCTATCTGGTGGAGGATCGGACATGAAGAGCGGCTGTTTTTTCGCTTACCTCAAGGCAAGACGCTGGTGCATCCTGCTGCTGATCACGATTCTTGCGCTGCTTTTTGCTGTATATGGGCTGTACGGGCTTCCCTGGGGGCCCGCTGCATACACGGCCCTGCTGATTGCGGTATTGAGCCTTGGCGCGGGTCTGCTGGATTACCGTCAAGTTCGGAAGAAGGCGGCGCTGCTGGCTGCGCTGGAACAGGAGATGGTTTTGCAGCTGGAGATGCTTCCGCAGCCGGGGGATTTGCTGGAGGAGCGGTATCAGGCCATCCTGCGCACGCTGAACCGCCGCTGCACCGAGGCAGAGCAGCAGAAGGAGCAGGCTCTGCGGGACGCGTCGCAGTACTACCTGCGCTGGTCTCATCAGGCGAAGACGCCGCTGGCGGCCATGCGCCTTCTGCTTCAGGAGGAGCCGGTTTCCGTCGCTCTGCTGTCTCAGGAGCTGCTCAAGCTGGAGCAGTATGTGGAGATGGCGCTGCAGTATCAGCGGCTGGGCAGCGGCTTTGACGATCTGCTGCTGCAGGCGTATCCGCTGGAGCGGCTCTGCAGGGAAGCCATCAAACGGACAGCGCCGCTGTTCATTCACAAGAAAATCGCAGTGCATCTGGGGGACTTTCATCAGATGGTGCTGACCGATGAGAAGGGACTTTGCTTTGTACTGGAGCAGCTGCTGACCAATGCGGTCAAATACACCCGAAGCGGCGGGGAGGTTTCCCTGTCTCTGGAAGAGGATACGCTGGTAGTGGCGGACAATGGCATCGGTATTCTGCCGGAGGATCTGCCCCGGGTGTTTGACTGGGGCTACACCGGTCAGAACGGGCGGCTGGACAAGCGTTCCACCGGCATCGGGCTGGCGCTGTGCCGTCAGACCATGGCGCTTCTGGGACACGGCATTTCCATTGAGTCTCAGGTTGGAAAGGGTACCCGGGTTCAGCTGCACCTGGAGCGGAAAAAGCTGCCCATGGATTGAGGAGGACAAGATGAAGACCCTGATTTTCAACGGCTCTCCCCGGCCAAAAGGGGACACCGCTCAGCTGCTGGAACGGTTCATGGCAGAGCTGGGCGGAGAGATCAAAATGGTGCGGGCCTATGACGGAAGCATCCGCCCCTGTGTGGACTGCCGCTATTGCTGGGAGCATGATGGCTGCGCCATTCAGGACGGCATGACGGAGGTATACCGGTGGATCGAGGACTGCGACAACATTGTGCTGGCCTCTCCGGTTTACTTTTCCGAAATTACAGGCCAGCTGCTGGCAGTGCTGAGCCGGCTGCAGACGCTGTTCTGTGCTCACTTCTTCCGGGGAAAGCCGCAGCTTTCCCGAGGGAATCTGCAGTCGGGAGGAAAGCGGGGCATGATCCTACTGGTGGGCGGCGGAGACGGCTCCATGGAACGGGCGGCAGCCACCGCCCGGGTGCTGCTGCATCAGATGGGCGTCAGTGAAATTCTGCCGCTGATTTCCTTCCATGACACCAACCACCGGCCCGCTGCCGAGGATGCGGAAACCTGCAGACAGCTTTCTGCTGCGGCGCAGATCCTGAGAACTCCCCGGTAAATCGGTAAAAAAGAAGGCGCAGCTCAAACGGCTGCGCCTTCTTTGTTTGCATATCAATAGGAAACGGTGCTGATCGACTGCCCGGATACGGCATCGAAGGTGGCGGTTTCTGCGATGGAAACCACATAGAATTTCCCGTTTTGCAGATAGGTCTGGAAGCTTCCGAACCAGGTGACACATTCGTACCGGAGAATCTCGCGGAGGGAATCTCCCTCAATGGCATACAGCCGGACGGTCTGCTTCTGTGTGCCGGAATCGCTGTAAGCGACCGAGACATAGCGGCCGTTTTCATATACCTTCAGGGAAATGCTGTTCTCGCTGTAGGTTCCTTCCAGAGAGATGGAAGCGGAATCGCAAACCTCGGTGCCGTTCTTCAGCGTCAGGGTCAGGGCTCCCCGCCCCAGAGCGCCGCTGAGCTTCAGCGTGCAGTCCTTTCCGGCGCTGACCGACTGGAGGGCTTCCTCCGAGCGTTCCGCTTTGTAGGGCTCACCCAGCCGCTGAGGAATCAGCAGATCCAGCGCATAGGTGACGCTGCGGTCTTCATACAGGCTGAAATACAGCTTGTTCTTTTCAAACCGCACCGACCGGAGAATCTGATCCTCCACCAGCCCCTCCACGCTGCCCAGCAGGTTCAGCTGCCGGTCAAAGATGAACAGGTTGGTGTCGTTGGTGCTGCCGTAGCTGTTGGTCAGGATACGCAGGGTGCTGCCGTATTCGTTGGGAGAATCCGAACGGTTGAGGATGCCGGGCACGGTGACCTCCCCTGCCAGAGAGACGGAACCCTTGGAATAGGTGAGGGCAGAGATCTGGGTGGTGACCTGACCGCTGCTGTAGCGCTCGCCGAACAGATACAGGCCTTCCTCGCTGAGGTAATAGTTGCGGCCGCCGCCCTGCAGGGCCAGGGAATCGCAGTACTCGCCGGGATCCTTGCTGGTGAAGGCGGTGGCGACGATGTAGCTTTCGTCGCTGCAGGTGCTGATTTCAATGTCGCCAGACGGCACCAGCTCCACCGCTCCGTCGAAATAACGGAAGGGCACATAGGCCTCCGGATAGCTTTCCGGTGCTGTGGAGTCGGGATAGTACCGGCTGAACAGGTACAGATATCCATCCACCTGCTTCATGCCGATCATGGTTCCATCCTGCGCCGCCTTGGAAATCAGGACGGGATGTGCGGGATCCTTCAGATCATAGCAGGTCATTGCGGATACGGTGCGCGCTGCGGCGCCGTTTTTGGTATAGGAGACGGTACCGGCTACAAAAAGCCGTTCGTTGACAATTTCGCAATTGGTAATGGCAGCGGATCCGGTTTCGAGGCCGGTAAAGGACGGGGTTTCGAATTCGGCTGTGATGGAACCGACCTTCCCGCTGCTGGTGACGATGAGAATTTCGGTGCTGCTCTGGCGGGAAACGTAGAAATATCCGTTGTTTCCGCAGATGATGGCCTTTTCATCGCTGGTCTGCAGACCGTCGGCGCTGATGCCCGCGGAGAGCACACCGGTGGCATAGCGGCCCACTGCGTTCTCGGGGGTGGCCGCCGACTGAATGGCCTCATAGGCTCTGCTGTAGTCGTCCTGATCCGTATTGCGGGGCAGGTAGGTGGAGCCGGGAGTCGGGACCGGAACCGTCAGACTGCTTTCGGCTCCGATCTGGGAAGACTGGGTGTTTTCCGTTTCTGCCGCAGAGGAGGAAGAGACGGATTCTTCACTGCCAGGATTCTCAGCGGAAGCCGGCGGAGAAGTGAGATTCTCTTCGCCGGAGACGGAAGAATCGCCGGGGGCCGAGGAATTACTGGAGACAGACGGCGCCGAAGAGACGGCGTCCGGTTGACTTTCGGCGGAGCTGTCCTCTCCGCTTGAAGCAGATGAACTGTACGAGCTTTCGGAGGAAGCGGATCCCGGCAGGGATTCCGTTTCCGACTGGGATACCGATTGAGAGTAAGAAGACTCCACAGGGATCGAGGTGCCGATCAGATTGCCGCTTCTCCCGGCCAGAACCAGTACGAAGCAGGCCGTCAGTGCAAGCGCCATCGGAGACAGCACCTTCAGCCAGGGAACGCGCTTCTTTTCCTGCAGCCGCGCCATCATCATGGCCGGCTCCACCGACATGGGGATGGGAGTGTCTTCCGCTTTTTGCCGGAGAAGGCGGATGAACGCTTCCTGTTCAGAGGTCAGCTCCTCTGCTTTTTTCTTTTTATCAGTCACCGTTCATCGCCTCCCTTCCGATTTGTCCGATTTGTCGCCCAGAATAGTTTTCAGTTTGGCCAGCGCCCTGCTGTGCTTGGAGCGGACGGTGTTGCGGTTGAGCTTCAGAATGGAAGCGATCTCACCGCTGTCGTATCCGCCGAACACCGTCATGGATACGATCATCCGCTCTTCATCGCTGAGCTGGCTGAAGGCCTGCTTCAGCTCCAACGACAGCTCTGAACCCGGTGCGGGTAGCTCCTCTGCCTCTTCCAGCGAGGCAAAGTGTCCCCGTTCCGCGTAGCTTTTCAGCTTGCGCTTGCATTTGACCGACAGGATGCGGAACATCCAGGTGCGGAAGGCGTCGTCGTCCTTCAGCTTCCGGATTCCGGACCAGGCGTCCATGACGGTATCGCTGACCACATCCTGCGCATCCTGCTCGTTCTTCAGTATATAGTATGCAGATTTGTACAGATCCTCGTAGATCTGTTGATAAAGCTGCCCAAACGCCTGACGGTCGCCCTTTTTGGCGGCGCTCACCAGGCTTTGCTGTTCAGACAATCTCATCACCTCACCGTTACCGGCAGGAACAGACGCTATATATTGAAGCACGGTCATATATATAGTGCTCTTTTCCTGCGCATCTGTTGCACACAGATAAATATTATTTCAGATTTACAAAGTCTCGTGACTGAGAAAAACCGTGAAAGCGTTGCCCAGGATGTCGGTCCTCCGATAGTTGAAGAGGACGGCAGCTTCTCCCTCTCCCTTTCCTGTGGGATCGAAGGGGAAGAACTCCAGATGGGCCATGCGGCTGATCAGCTTGGGATCCAGTCCGTCGTATTCGGGCAGAAGCCGCCGCAGCAGCTCAGGCTGCTCGTAAAAGTGGTAGATGCGCTGTTTTTCAGCGGTTTCCGGCATCCATCCGGGAAGCTTTCTGGGCTTTTCACGGCTGCAGAGATCGAATTTCAGCAGCCAGGCCAGATGGGTTTTGCTGCAGTGGGGCAGCGAGCTTCCATACCGGTACAGAAGCTCAAAGCGCTCCATACGGGAGGGCGGCTTTTCAAAGGCGCCTTCCCGGCGGCAGAACGCCGAAAACCCCAGATAGAAATCGAAGGGAGAGGGAGCCAGTCCGCAGAGATAGTCCAGGGCGGTGCGGAACTGGCAGGAGTTGTAGTATGAATCGACGGCGGCCTCCACATCCTTGAGCGCCAGCATCCGGGAAAAGGGCATCTCCCGGGTGAACAGCACCTCATAGGGCGCCTCCTCCCGGGCTGTGATGCCGAGCTTTTCCTGATCCCGCCGGAGGCCGGAGCCCTTCAGCAGCTTGAGAAAGCCCAGCTGCAGCTGTTCCGGCTGCAGGGCGTACACATCGTTGAAGGATTTCCTGAACCGCTGGAAATCCTCATAGGGAAGACCGGCGATCAGATCCAGATGGAGGTGAATGTTTTCGCCCTTCCGCAGCGCCTGCACCTTTTCCGACAGCCGCTGAAAGCTGCCGCTTCTTTGAACCGCCTCCAGGGTGGGCTCATGGGTGGACTGAACGCCGATCTCGAACTGGAACAGGCCGGGCCGCACCTGAGGGAGAAAGTCCAGCATCTCCGGGGTCAGCAGCTCGGCGGCCAGCTCAAAGTGAAAATTGGTCACGCCGTTGTCGTGCTCGTGCAGGTAGCGCCAGATGGCCATGGCAAAGGAGGGATTCGCGTTGAAGGTGCGGTCCACAAATTTCACCTGCCGGACCCGGTGATCCAGAAACTGCTGCAGCTCCCGGAAGACCTTGTCCAGCGGCTGAAACCGGACGCCCTTTTCCAGGGAGGAAAGGCAGTACTGGCAGGAGAAGGGACAGCCCCGCTGCGCTTCATAATACAGGATCCGGTTTTCAAAGAGGGAAAAGTCCTCATAAACAAAGGGAAGCCGGGACAGATCCAGCGGCGATGGCGGAGGATTGTGAGCCGTACCGCGTTCGCTGTGCCATACAAGACCGGGCACCTGATCAAGGGGCCTGCTTTGCTCCAGCGCCAGACAGAGCTGGGAAAAGCTTTCTTCCCCTTCACCGGTCAGAATAAAGTCCGCTCCGGTGTCGGAAAGGATTTGCTCCGGGTCAAAGCTGACCTCCGGCCCGCCCAGCAGAATCCGGGTGCGGGGAAGCACCTGCTTCAGTTCCCGGATCAGGGGACGGATGAAGGAGATATTCCAGATATAGCAGGAAAAGCCCACCAGATCCGGATTACGGCGGTACAAATCCGCCAATACTTCCTCACGGAGCTGGTTGATGGTGTATTCGGCTGTTTCAGCCTCAATGCCGTACTGCTCCCGGGCATACATGCGGAGAGAGTGAACGGCCAGACAGGAATGAATGAATTTTGCGTTGATGCCTGCCAGCAGAATGTTCACGCCGGATGCCCCCTTTCTGTCAGCGGTACAGAAGCTGCCGATAGAATTCAAGTCTTAATACCAGTATACCATATTGGAAGGCAAAAGGCAAAACCCCTGTTAAGAATACGATGGAAAAGCAAAAAAGGTTGCAAAGATATGACCGAAATTTAACTTTAGAACTTTTCTAAAAAGGTATTGACTTTTCAGGAAAAATCCGCTATAATAAAAACACGAGGCCGCAAGGCCCCATACAAAGTGTCCAAAACCATATGATATTACAGGAGGAAACAAACATGAAAAAGTTCCGTTGCCAGATTTGCGGTTACATCTACGAGGGCGAGACCGCTCCCGAGAAATGTCCTCAGTGCAGCGCTCCCGCTTCCAAGTTCGAAGTCGTGGACGAGACCGCTGCCTTCGTTTGGGCTGACGAGCACAAGATCGGCGTAGCTCAGGGCGTGGATCCCGAGATCATTGCCGGCCTGCGTGAGAACTTCACCGGCGAGTGCACCGAGGTTGGTATGTACCTGGCCATGGCCCGTCAGGCCATCCGTGAGGGCTATCCCGAGGTTGGCGCTTTCTATCAGCAGGCTGCCTGGGAAGAGGCTGAGCATGCCGCCAAGTTCGCCGAGCTGCTGGGTGAGGTTGTGACCCCCTCCACCAAGAAGAACCTGGAGCTGAGAGCTGCTGCTGAGTGCGGCGCCACCGAGGGCAAGAAGAAGCTGGCTGCCAAGGCCAAGGAACTGGGCCTGGATGCCATTCACGACACCGTTCATGAGATGGCCAAGGACGAAGCCCGTCACGGCTGCGGCTTTGTTGGTCTGCTGAACAGATACTTCGGCAAATAAGCGCTGAATTCTTTCACAGAAGGCGGATGTTTCCCAAAAGAATCATCCGCCTTTTTGCATGAGCCGCAGAGCCGTTCTTTGCTGTACAGGAGAAAATGATGACACAGGGTATTTCATATCTGGATCCATTGCTGGATGAAATGGCGCGGCAATGGCCGAACAACCGGACCATCAACATCGTATGCCATGGGCACAGCGTGCCCGCCGGTTATTTTGCAACGCCGTATGTCAACACGTTTCATGCTTACCCCCATCTGCTGCACAAACTGATCAAGGAACGCTTTCCCTTTGCGGTAACAAACGTGATTGTGACCGCCATCGGCGGTGAAAACGCTGAGGGCGGGGCAGAACGGTTTGAAAAGGATGTTCTGTCCCACAAGCCGGATGTGGTCACCATCGATTACAGTCTGAACGACCGCAGCATCGGTCTGGATCGGGCCCGCAGCGCATGGGAAAGCATGATACAGGCCGCCTTAGGGCAGAATATCAGGGTGATCCTCTGCACGCCGACCTGGGATAACTCCTGGTATCGGCAGGATGAAGCGTGGCAGCAGCTTGTACAGCATGCCCGGCAGGTGCGGGAGCTCGCCGACCGGTATGAGGTGGCTCTGGCGGATACCTTCAGGGCCTTTGAGCGCAATATATCGGAACCGGCAGATCTGGTGCGCTATCTTTCTCACGTCAACCATCCCACTGAAGCGGGGCATCAGCTTGCGGCACAGGAAATTGCCAAATACTTTGTCGCCAGATGAATCCTTCGGGAACCGCTCCGATACAGGGTGAGGTCTGCCGTCGGCACTCCTCTTTTTGTATCCGCATAAACAAAATCCGCAGAGCACGCGCCCTGCGGATTTTGTTTTATGGCAGCTTCAATCAGTTTGTTTTTCTTCTGAGAAGCAGAGCTGCAGCGCCGAGACCGCCGATGGACAGCAGTGTCCAGAGAACAACCGAACCGGCTTCTCCGGTCTTGGGAGGAGCAGCTTCAGCCGGGCTTTCGGAGGGATCCCCCGGCGTGCCGGCGGGCGTTTCGGAAGGAGCGGAGGAGGTTTCCTCCGGCGATTCCGCCGTACCGGCATCCTTTGCCTGATAGGTGATCACCACGGGAGATAGGCTGGTGAACCTGACCCGGATGCCGTCTGCTTCGGGCGTGCCCTGCAGCACTTCGGTCTGACCGGCTTTGCTGCCGGAGGTGATCAGGTGGGTGATGACGAAGGTATAATCATCCTTGTTGGTTCCTTCGGGATAGGGGAGCAGCACCTCCACGCCCTCAGCGGGGAAGTTTTCGGCGGTGACGGTTTCCCAGCTGCCGTCGGCCTTCTGCACCTTCAGCTCCACATCCAGCAGTACGCTCTGGACGCCCTCGGAAGACAGGCCGGG
>JAQXNQ010000109.1 GCA_029098085.1 Oscillospiraceae bacterium | reverse complement strand
TTTACATTGGGTATCTGGCATCATATTGATTTACCCGCCTTTGCGCGGGAGCACTTGTACATCCGTCATGCTGCTATGACCCAATATATGCAACCATTGGAAAGGAGTTGAGATCGTGTCCATCTGTATAGAAGTCTGGGGAGACTACGCTTGCTTTACCCGGCCGGAGATGAAGGTAGAGCGTGTCAGCTATGACATCATGACGCCGTCCGCTGCGCGGGGGCTGATTGAGAGCGTGTACTGGCACCCTGGCCTGCGGTGGGTCATTGACCGCATCCACGTTCTGGCACCTATCCGGTTTACGAATCTGCGCCGCAATGAGGTCAAGTCGACGGTCAGTGCCCGCACGGCCAGAACCGTCATGGAGCGGGGCAGCGGGGAGTTGTATCTGGTGACGTCCGGGGATATTCAGCAGAGGGCTTCGTTGCTGCTGCGGGATGTGCGGTATGTCATTGAAGCCCACTTTGACATATTGCCGGAAAAGGCTGCCCCCGGTGACAATGCGGGAAAGTTCCAGGACATCGTGAAGCGCCGGATTCAAAAAGGGCAGTTTTATCATCAGCCCTGCTTTGGCTGCCGGGAATTTCCGGCTGCGTTTGCTCCCTGTGCCTCCATTCCGTCCTGTCCGGAGGAGCTGAGAGGGGAAAGGGACCTGGGGTATATGCTCTACGACATGGATTACACAGACCCGGAAAATATCCGCCCACTGTTCTTCCGGACCGTTCTGCGGGACGGCGTGCTGGAGGTCCCATCCCGTGACAGCGGGGAGGTGATCGGATGATCCTGCAGGCTTTGGTGCGGCATTATGAGGACCTTGCCGCCCAGGGAAAGATCTCAAGACCCGGCTGGAGCCAGGGAAAGGTGTCATACGCCCTCTGCCTGGATGAAAAAGGGCAGTTGCTCCGCACGGTATCTGTCCAGACAGAGCAGGTCAGAGGAAAGAAAACTGTCCTGGCTCCGCAGCTCATGGAACTGCCAGCCCCTGTCAAGCGGACGGTGGGCATTGCGGCCAACTTTCTCTGGGATAACGCCGGCTACATGCTCGGCATAGACGGGAAAGGCAATCCCGGGCGGGCGCTGGAGTGCTTTGCCGCAAGCAGGGAACTGCATGAACGGATTCTCTCCGGTGTGGATTCCCAGGCGGCAAAGGCAGTCCTTGCGTTCTTCCGGACCTGGAAGCCGGAGGAAGCCGCCGCGCACCCGGGACTTCAGGATGCGTACGAGGCCGTCCTGTCCGGTGTGAATCTTGTCTTCCGGTATCATGACAGATTTGTCCACGAGGACCCCGCGGTCCAGACTGCCTGGCAGATGTGCTATGACCAGGCCGGGGACGGTCCCCGGATGGTCTGCCTGGTGACCGGAAAGGAGGGACCGGTGGAGGCCACCCACCCCTCTGTCAAGGGCGTACAGGGCGCCCAGTCCAGTGGTGCCGCACTGGTATCCTTCAACGCGCCAGCATTCTGCTCTTACGGGAAGGAGCAAAACCTCAATGCTCCCACCGGTAAGTACGCGGCATTTGCCTACACAACGGCCCTGAACCACCTGCTGTCTGACCGGGAGCATGTGAGCCGCATCGGTGACACGACCGTCCTGTACTGGGCCGAGGGCGGCGATCCCGTCTATCAATCTGCTTTCGGATTGTTTGCTTTCGGCGCTCCATCTGCCTATACGGATAACGACCTGCGGTGCATGGTGCGTGACCTCCTGAAGGGGCAGGCCGTCCGGTTTGACAAAACGCTGCTGGACCCTGACAAGACCTTTTTCATCCTGGGACTGGCCCCCAACGCCGCCCGACTGTCGGTCCGGTTTTTCCTGCGGGACTCCTTCGGCGCGCTTTTGCAGAATGTCCAGGCCCACTATGACCGTCTGGAGATTGAGAAGCCCTCTTATGACAAATTTGACACGCTTCCGCTCTGGAGGCTGCTGGATGAGACGGTCAATCAGAACGCCCGGGACAAATCCGCTTCTCCAGGCCTGGCGGGAGAGCTGCTCCGTTCCATTCTTCTGGATGCCCCGTATCCCGCCACGCTCCTGAACGGGACGATCCTCCGCATCCGGGCGGATCATATGATCACCCGGGGCCGTGCCGCCATTATCAAAGCGTACTATTCCAAAAATACTCATCAGGAAGTTCCAAAGGAGGTCTTGACCGTGTCACTGAATCCGGAATGTACGGATCCCGCCTATACGCTGGGCCGACTTTTCTCTGTGCTGGAAGCAGTCCAATCCGCCGCAAGCCCCGGCATCAACGCCACCATCAAGGATAAATACTTCAATGCCGCATCTTCGACCCCCAGCCGCATTTTCCCGCTTCTGGTGGATCTTGCCCAAAAGCATCTCCGGAAACTGGATACGGGCAAACAGATTTTCTACAACAAGAAAATTACGGAACTGATGAACATGCTCGGCCCGGAGTACCCCACCCGCCTGAGCCTGCCCCAGCAGGGGTCCTTCCAGCTTGGCTACTATCACCAAACACAAAAGCGGTATGAAAAAAAGGAGGAGAACTGACATGTCTGAGCCTATCAAAAATCGCTATGAATTCGTCATCCTGTTTGATGTAGAAAATGGCAATCCCAACGGCGATCCTGACGCGGGCAATATGCCCCGGGTGGACCCGGAGACCGGCCTCGGCCTTGTCACAGATGTATGCCTGAAGCGGAAGATCCGCAACTACGTGGAGACGGTCAAAGAGGACGCCACCGGCTACCGCATCTACGTAAAAGACGGCGTCCCCCTGAACCGCAGCGACGCGGAGGCCTTTACCCGGCTGGACGTGACAGAGAAGAATGTAAAGGAAAAGAAGAAGGCAGATCCGGAACTGGACAAAAAGATCCGCGACTGGATGTGTGCGAATTTCTATGATATCCGCACCTTTGGTGCTGTGATGACCACCTTTGTAAAGGCGGCGCTGAACTGCGGACAGGTCCGTGGACCTGTTCAGCTGGGCTTTGCCCGCAGCGTGGAGCCCATTGTGCCCCAGGAGGTCACCATCACCCGTGTGGCCATCACCACGGAGGCGGACGCCGAGAAGAAAGGCACGGAGATGGGCCGGAAATACATCGTACCCTACGGTCTCTACCGCTGCGAAGGATATATCTCTGCAAATCTGGCCCGCAAGACCACCGGCTTCTCGGAGGAAGACCTGGCGCTTTTGTGGGAGGCCATCCTGAACATGTTTGAGCACGACCACTCTGCCGCCAGAGGAAAAATGGCCGTGCGGGAGCTGATCGTCTTCAGGCATGACAGCGAACTGGGCTGTGCGCCGGCTTATAAGCTGTTCGA
>JAQXNQ010000108.1 GCA_029098085.1 Oscillospiraceae bacterium | reverse complement strand
TTGACATCAAACCGGGTCTGGGCCCTGCCCGCTCCGGCCATCATCTGGGGATTGCTGTCGATGAGGATCTCCCGCAGCACCGACTGGATCGGATACTGGGAACGCTTGGTCAGGTAGATCATGGGCTCATACCACATGTTCCAGTAGCCCACGGCGCTGAACAGTACTAACACCGCAATGACTGAGCCGCTCAGCGGCAGCAGCACCCGGGTCAGGATGGTGAAGTCGCTGGCGCCGTCGATCATGGCCACCTCCTTCAGCCCGTCGGGAACGTTGACAAACTGGGTGCGCATGATGATGATGTCCCACACGCTGACCGCTCCGGGGAGCAGAATGGCCCAGGGCGTATTCATCAGGTGCATCTTATTGATCAGCAGGAAGGACGGAATAATGCCGCCGCCGAAATACATGGTAATGGTAAAGTAGACCATGATTGGCTTTTTCAGCATGACGTTCTTCTTGGAGAGCACATAGGCGCCGGTGGCCGTGGTCAACAGCTGCAGAGAGGTGCCCACAATGATATAGAAGGCCGTGTTCTTAAAGCCGCTGGCGATGTTCTTGTTGGAAAAGACGATTTTGTAGGCGTCCAGATGGAAGCCCTCGGGAATCAGCAGCATGCCGTTTTTCTTCATGACCACCGTCGGATCGCTGACTGAAACCACCACGACCTGATACAGCGGATAGAGACAGATCAGAGCCAGCAGGATCAGAAGGATGTAGATCACGATGTCGAGCACCCGGTCGCCCAGGCTTTCCTTGATATGTTTGCTCATCTCGATCCTCCTTACCACAGACTGGTTTCGGTGGTCTTGTTGCTGAACCAGTTGGCGAAGACCAGCAGCAGGAAGTTGATCACCGTCTGGAACAGACCGACCGCCTCGGAATAGCTGTAATCGCCGCCCTGCAGGCCCCGGCGGTAGATGAAGGTGCCGATGACGTCGCCGGTTTCATAGGTCAGGGGGGTATACAGCAGCAGGATCTTGCCCGAATTGGCTGACAACAGGCCGCCGATGGACAAAATCAGCAGCACCACAACGGTGGGCACAATGCCCGGCAGGGTGATATGCCACATCTGACGGATCCGCCCGCAGCCGTCCATATGGGCGGCCTCATAGAGGTTGGGATCGATGTTGGTCAGAGCGGCCATGTAAATGATGGTGTTCCAGCCAATACACTGCCAGAGATCCGAAAAGACAATGATGCTGGGGAAAAGAGCGGGGCTGCTCAGAAAGCTGGAGGGGGCCCCGCCGAACAGCTTGACGATTTCGTTGAATACGCCGTCATAGGCCAGGAAGGATTTCAGCATGCCGCAGATGACAACGGTGGAGATGAAATACGGCATGTAAGAGATGGTCTGGACGGTGCGCTTGAAGACCTGGCACTTCACCTCATTGAGCAGCAGCGCCAGCAGAATCGGGCAGGGAAAGCCCACCGCCAGACTGTAGATGCTGATAAACAGCGTGTTGCGGATTACGTTCAGGGCGTGAGGCGACCGGAAAAAGTCCTTGAAATGAGCAAGCCCCACCCATTCGCTGCCCAAAACGCCGACCTGAGGACGGTAGTCCTGAAAGGCGATGAGAATGCCGTACATGGGAATGTAGCAGAAGATGAAAATGAGAACGATGGACGGCAGCACCATCAGGTACGCCTGATAGTTGCGCTTCAGGTCCAGCTTGAGACGCCGTAACACGTTGTATTCCTCCCTTTTTTGCGCTGAACGCTTAGTTGCCGTGGGTCATCCGGTCCCGGGCTTCCTGTGCCTTGGCCCGGGATTCATCCAGACCCAGAGACTTGGCAGTGCTGCGGAATTCGTCAAACTTATCCAGGCTTTCCTCACCGATGATGAACTTCAGCACCATGGGATCGGCGTAGGTCTTGGCGTCGTTGAGCTTGGTCTCAAATTCGCCCCAGCCGTCATCCTCAAAGATGGTGTACTTCCAGTTGTAGTTGGGAGCGGCGTTCTGGCCCCAGATCAGCTGAGCCTGCACTCTGGAGGAAACATTGGTGTCGGCGTCGGGAGTGCTCCACAGCATGCTGGAGCGGGCGCTGTTGTAGCTGCTGCCGTTGGTGAACAGCACGCAGGAGCGGAGATAATCCTGATCGTCCTCATACACGCTGGGCAGATAATAGGGCACGCCGTCCCGCAGCTCGTAGGTCTCGCCCTCGGTGCCGTAGGTATGCTTCAGGATGCCCTCTTTGGTAAAGCCCACGTTGAGCCAGGCCGCGGCGATCTCGGGATGCTCACAGGAGGTGGTGATGCAGGTGTAGTTGGTGGGGCAGGAGTCGTAGCTCTGCAGCCAGTTCAGCTTCTGGCTCTTATCCTTCCGGGGCAGCGGCATGGCAACCACTTCAAAATCCTGCTCACCGGTATAGCTGGTATTCCAGTATTCAGGATCATACCACTGATCCATATAGATGCCCAGCCGGTCGTCCAGGAGCATGGCGGACAGGGACTCCTCGTCCCGGTTCATGAAGTCGGGATCGATATAGCCCTTGCTGTACCAGCTATTCATCAGGGTCAGATAATCCTTGAAGGCGTCCTGGGTATAAGCGTGGGGCTGCACCGTTGCGCCGCCGTCATCCAGCGTGTACCAGTCGCTGTACAGGTCAAAGGCCGAGATAATGCCGCCGGAGCCGTTGGCACCGGAGGTACCCAGGCTCATGGGCACCACATCGTCGCCCCGGGCCTTGAAGGCCTCCAGCACAGCCTCCAGCTCCTCCAGGGTTTCGGGCACCTCCAGACCGGCCTCGTCCAGCCAGTCCTTGCGGATCACCGGACCGAGGTCGGTCAGATAGGCGTCGGTCCAGATTTCGGTGACACACCAGAGGGAGCCATCGAAGGAGGTGTTGGATTCCCGGAAAGCAGCCTGTGGCTGGGGCTGATACAGCTCCCGCTCGTCGCCCCATTCCCATGCACCGAAGGAGCCGTCGCTGCAGTCCAGCGCCGCCTTGTAGTCGGGCATATACTCATCCAGATAGGGGTTCAGGTCGATGAAGCAGCCCTCGTCCAGACCGGTCTGGGGGCCGCCGGGATACCAGGCGTTGTACAGCATGTCGTAGAAATCGCCGGACGCGATCATCAGGTTCAGCTGCTGATCCATCTGCTCATAGGAAGGATGGATGAATTCCACGGTCACGCCGGTCTGCTCCTCCAGCCAGGCAAAATAGGGGTGCTCCGCCAGGGTGGAGAAATACTGGGCCGCCGTGCTGTCCATGGGGATCCAGTAGGTCAGGGTGACGCCCTCGCTCCCTTCGATGTAGAGCGGGCCCTTGTCGCTGCCGGAGGACTGGGACGAGGCGGAAGAGGTCTTGGAGGAAGATGTAGTGCTGGCTGCGGAGGACGAACCGCTTTCGCCGCTGCCGCAGGAGCTGAGCATGCCGGCTGCCACTGCTGCGCACAGGGTGACAGTCAGAATCCGCTTGAAGAGATTGCGTTTTTTCATCTGGAATGCCTCCTTTGATTCTGTCGGGTCGATTGGCGGCGACTGGTCGACGGATCGCCGCGCTGATGATCATCACTAATTTTAGTATATATGTGGATAACTTTTTTGCAATACGCAGTTTGTGACGGTTTTATCCGTCAGAAAATGACGGCTTTTTCCGGTGACAGACACCCGGAAAGGCAAAACCCGGCCGGAAGATTCCTCTTCCGGCCGGGTCGACGGCAGTATAAAGCATGGTTAAGGCTGTGCGTCATCCGACGGACGGCCCTTGCGGTAATCGCTGGGGGTCTGCCGGTAATAGGCCTTGAACTTGCGGTTGAAGGTCAGAATGCTGGTGTAGCCCACCTGAGCTGACACATCCTGAATTGTCATATTCTGACAGCCCCGCAGCAGCTCCCCGGCCTTTTTCATCCGGGCGTCGTGGATGCAGTCCAGCACGCCCCGATCCGATTTGCGGCTGAACAGCTGGGACAGGCTGTTGGCGGACATGCCGAAGGCCTCGGCCACCGAGGAAACGCTCAGCAGCGGATCGTCGGAGTGCTGGCTGATATACTGGCGGATCTCGCCGATCCGGCCGTCCTCCGACGGCTCCGGCTCCCGGCTCTGTCCCTGGGCCAGCTCGGCAAGCAGGCGTTCCATCATTTTATAGAGCCTGCGATGGGTCTTGCAGTAGATCAGCTCCTGCAGCAGCCGGTTCCAGGTTTCGTCATCCATTCCGGCGGCATCGCTGACGATGTCCAGATCGTGAATGAACTGATACTTCAGGGAGGACAGATGCAGGGTGGAAATATCCGATTCGGGGAAATACTCCTCCAGGAATTCCGCCGGAAACAGGCTGGGCAGCAGCTGGGCGGCTTCGCTGAACTTTTTGTCCCCGATCAGCCTGGCGAACAGCAGCTGCTTATCCAGATGATGCCAGTCCCGCAGGAAAAAGGCCGGCTTGAAGGCGCAGTTGGAAAAGCTGGTGATGGCAACATCGGTTCCGGTACGGGAAAACGCCATGGCCATGCAGGCTTCGCCATAGGCCCGCTCCAGCTCCTGCGGATCCGCACAGACCGAGCTGAAGGCGGCGTTAAAGCTAAGGGGGCTTTGCTGATCCAGCCATTCCAGCTGGGCCGTCAGCAGCGCCTCCACCCTTTCCTCGCCGAAATCGGCGCGGGCTTCGCCGAGGACTTCGACCACACTTCCGTCCAGCAGCACATTGCGGCAGAAGCACCCCGGCGGCAGCGCCTGCCGGGAGGCCGCGATCCATTCCCCCGCCCTGTCCGACGGAACCTGGGCGGAAAAGCAGACCACCGCATACCGGCAGCCGGACGGCATCCGAAAGCCGTCTCCCTCCGTCAGTCGGCCCCGCAGCGCCGCCCGCAGGCTGTTGCGGGCGATGACCGTCTCATACTGCTGCAGCTGCTCCCGGGCGGTGCGCCGCTGATCCAGCAGAGAGTCCACGGCGTTTTTGATCTGCTCCAGGCCCTGGGTGCCCGACGGGTCGGTTCCGTAATGCTCTTCTATATAAGTAATGATGCGGTTCAGCGGCATGACGCTGCGGCGGCTGAGCACCACGGCCAGGGTCAGCCCCAGCGTCACCGAGGCCGCCAGCAGAATCCAGTAATACTGCTGCATCTCCCGGCTGGTGCTGAGCAGCCGGGAATAGGGAATCACCGCCCGAATCCGATACCCGCTGGTGCGGGAACGGAGGGTGTAGAGCATGGCCTGCTCCCCCTGCAGGCGGAA
This sequence comes from Oscillospiraceae bacterium, assembly GCA_029098085.1. Classification (GTDB taxonomy): domain Bacteria; phylum Bacillota; class Clostridia; order Oscillospirales; family Ruminococcaceae; genus Faecivivens. Next base: position 3,512 of record JAQXNQ010000108.1, on the reverse strand, counting down.
ATCCTCGTCTTCCTGGCAGGCGATGCGGCTGAGCTCCTCCTCATCCAGCAAAACGCCGGTCTTGTTGCTGACGGCCAGAATCCCGCCGTCCCCATCCAGCAGCAGAAAAACGCCGCCCTCCACATTGGCCTTATCGATGAGCTCACTGTAAAAGCTGCGCTTCAGCAGGATCACCAGCTGTCCCCTGGGCAGGCCGTCCTCTCCCCGGGAAACGGTCCGGACAAAGGCCATGCTGCTGTCATCCAGCGGAATCAGCTGCCCGTGGGAGTAAATCCGGTGCAGCTGCCCGACAGAAGCCTGCGGGATACCGCTGCTCCGGTAAAACTTCCGGTAGACCATATTCTCACCGTACACGCCGTCGCTGCCCACGGCCCGGCCGGATCCAGCCGAATACAGGTAGAGGGCGCTGACATACTCCGAGCTCTTCTCCACCGCCCCGCGAAGGGACTTGGAAACGTCCAGAAGACGCATTCTGGAGGCGGCGTCCATCTCCTTTTCAGGCGGAACCTCCACCCGCTCCAGCTCGTCCCCCAGCTCCATGCTGAGGGTGGTCAGCTCCAGCAGCGTGCGGTCGATCTGCTGGACGCTGAACCGCAGGGACTCCTCCGCAAGGGACTTCTGCTGCTCCAGCACCGTACTGCGGAATCGGATATAGAAGAGATTATTCAGCAGGAGCGGCAGGAATGCCACCAATGCCATTGAAACCAGCAGCGCCGTAAACGGCCTCCTGGAAAACCATTTCATGATCTTGCTCCTTTTCTGTGACGGGGCCTCCGGGTGTGCCCGGACAGCGGACCCGCCTGAACCGGATCTTCCTCCTTTATAGTAGCACAGATAAATCCCTCTTTACACCCTCAAAGGTATTACGGTACGAATTCATGGTTTTTCCGGTATTGAACGGGCGATTCCCCCACATATTTCTTGAACAGCACCGAAAAGTGCTGGCTGGAGCTGAAGCCCAGCTCCATGGCGATGGAGGTCACCGTCCTGCCGTTGTCCCGCAGCAGCAACCCGGCCTCGCGGATCTTCTCCCGCACGATGAACTCCGCCGGAGGGATGCCGGTGGCCTGCTTGAATTTCTGCTTGAAGCGGGATTCCGAAAGGTTGACCAGCGAGGCCAGCCGGGGAATGTCCGGCATCTCGTCCCGCCGCTCCCGGATATACCGGATCACCGTGCTGATATCCGCCGGAAGGGGATTGGGCAGCCGGCCACCCAGTGCCTCCCCCGCGTCCAGAAGCTGAAACAGGAATTCCATCAGCCGAACCCGCAGCCGCGCTGCCCGCAGGGAGTCCTCCGGCTGCAGGGCGGCAAACAGCCGCTCCATTCCCCGGCGAACCTGGGAGGGCGCCTGCAGTCTGGCCGGAAGGCGGCAGATCCGCTCCCACAGAGCCTGCCGCTCCGATTCGCTGAGCATGCAGAAGCCGTCCCCTTCGGTGGGCACCGTCATCATCAGATAAAGCAGCGACGAGCGGTTCTGGATGAAATCCTCCGCCCCGTGCTCCTCGCCGGGCAGAATGATCAGCAGATCTCCGCCCTGCAGATCGTAGCACCTTTCCCGCAGCCACATCCGCTTGCAGCCGGAGCAGAGCAGCAGAAACTCCACCCGGTCCGGGTGTACCTCGGTCTGCATGGGATTCTGGGCGTTGCGGATCTGCAGCCGTCCCATTTCAGGCATCTCCGGCAGACCGGTTTGCTCCAGCTGAAGCTCAATCTCATCTGTCATGACCATTTCTCCTCTCTGCGGGATGCGCAAAAGTATCAAAGTACAAATATAAAATCCATAAAAGACGCTTTGTGATAAACTGAAAGCAGGAGGTGTATCGTATGAGTATTCTGCCCCTGGCCCTGCGCGCCGCAGCGGCCGGCCCGGACTCGATGGAGGAAAAGCAGCTGAAGGCGCTTGTTTCCTCCGGGGAACGGCCCACCATCATCGCCGTTGATTTTGACGGCACCCTCTGCGAAAACCGCTGGCCGGACTTCGGACCGGAAAACCGGACGCTGCTGGATGTTCTGCTTCTGCTGCAGCGGCTCGGCGTTTTACTGGTGCTGTGGACCTGCCGGGAATGCGAGGATCTGGAGGCTGCCCTGGACTGGTGCAGCCAGCGGGGTATCTGCTTTGAAGCGGTCAACGACAACTGCCGCTGCATCACCGAGCTGTTCGGCTGGAATTCCCGCAAGGTTCACGCGGATGAATACTGGGATGACCGGGCAGTGGCGATCTGCTGCGGTGCACCATCACGTTCAGAACAGGAGGAATCATAATGAAATTCGGAGAAACCGGGCGCACGATTCATCTGGGCATTGTCGGCCTTGGCGGCCGCGGCTGCGGTCAGATGGAGACTCTGCTGGACATGCCCGATGTGGAAATCGACGCCGTCTGTGACGTCTATCCCGACCGGGTGGCAGCCGGCATCGAAATGGTGCAGAAGGCCCGGGGTAAAACATGCTTCGGAACTGAAAACTACCGGGAGCTGAACCGGTTGGAGGGGCTGGACGCCGTGGTGGTCATGACCGACTGGTCCACCCATGCCCGCATCGCCATTGACGCCATGCGCTGCGGCAAGGACGCGGCCATCGAGGTCTGCCCCGCCTCTTCGGTACAGGAATGCTGGGATCTGGTCCGCACGGTGGAGGATACCGGCCGGATCTTCATGTTCCTGGAGAATCAGTGCTATGATGATCAGACCCTGACCCTGCTGAACATGATCCGCAAGGGCGTATTCGGCGAGCTGGTGTACGCTTCCGGCGGATATCAGCACGACCTCCGGGACGAAATCGGCAACGGAGACATCTACCGCCACTACCGCCAGCGGAATTTCTTCCACCGCAACGGCGAGATCTACCCCACCCACGAGTTGGGTCTGCTGGCCAAGGCGCTGGGCATCAACCGGGGCAACCGGATGGTCTCCCTGACGGCCATGACTACCAAGGCGGTGGGGCTCCATGAATGGATGCTGACCCACCGGGCTGACCGGCCGGATCTCTGCAATCAGCGGATCGCCCAGGGCGACATTGCCGGGGTCATGATCCGCTGCGCCAACGGTGAGATGATCCAGCTGACCCACGACTGCACCACGCCCCACCCCTACAACCAGGATCTCCGGATTCAGGGCTCGAAGGGCGTCTGGAGGGAGCTGGGCCACTTCATGTACATCGAGGGCGAAAGCCCCGCCAACCAGTGGGGCGAAGGCGACTGGGAATCCGACAAGCGCTGGTTTGAGCAGTACCGCCACCCGCTGTGGAAGGCCTATGAAAAATTCGGCATGCGCGGCGATCACGGCGGTCTGGACTACCTGACCCTCCGGGCCTTTGTGGAGGTGATCCAGAAGCAGGCCAAGCCTCCCATCGATGTGTACGATGCGGCGGCCTGGATGTCCATCGGCTGCCTCAGCGAGGACTCCGCCGCCATGGGCGGCATGCCCGTCGCCATTCCGGATTTCACCGACGGCCGGTGGCTGAACCGGGAGCCGGATCAGCCGTCCTGGTATTCGCTGGAGGACATTTATCCGGA
>JAQXNQ010000107.1 GCA_029098085.1 Oscillospiraceae bacterium | reverse complement strand
TGTGGAAGGGGCTGGCCAACGTCATCAACGACTACCTGGATCACATCACCGTCGCCGACCTGATGAAATCCGGCCCGGCGGGAGACGACTATGTGATCTGAAAAAATGAAGGAATGAAGCGGGCCTGCGCCCCTTGAAAATTGACAAAGACGGCAGCGCTTTCTTCTGAACAGACAGGACAAAAGGCGGCAGGAGTTCCTGTCGCCTTTTCTGATACGATTCGGCCCACTCTTTCATCTCACGGCTCCGCCGTCAGGCTGATTCTCCACTGCATGCCGCCCGGCAGGTAGGGCGCCCAGGTGAACCCGCCGCTGCCGCTGGTGCTGAGGGAGGTGCGGACGAGGTTTTCCTCCTCATCCATGTAGCCGCTGCTGCAACTGTGATTCGCGGGTAGCGGCTCCAGATTCCCGCCGCGCTCCGCCAGCGTCTGCTCCAGTGCGTCCCGCTTTTTCAGAAGGGCATCCCGCTCCGCCTGATCCTCCCTGTCCGCCAGACCATAGAAAACGACCTTGACCAGCTGCGGCCGGTCATCCATTGTCTGAAACTGCAGCTCCATCTGCGCCGGACGCTCCAGATCGGCCAGATACACCGGCAGACCCAGCACCGTCCACTCCGCCGTGCTGTCCGACTGATTGTACCAGCTGAAGGCGTAGGTTCCTTCTTCCGGCTCCAGCAGGGAAACCGCCTCCTCCGGCGTGCAGAACCAGGGGAGAAAATCCAGACACAGTTCCTCGCTGAGGGAATCCGCCAGCGAAACCGTCCGCACCGCTTCGCCGTCCTGCTCCGCCTGCCCGCCGCAGGAAGAAAGCAGCAGACCAAGACTCAGCAGCAGGGCTAATAAAGAGCCAAATTTCTTAGTCATATCCAAAGACGCGAATGCTGAGTTCATCATTTCTCAGTGCTCCATTCTTATTATAATACGAGAATTCCAAGCAGCCAAAACCAATATGATTTTCTCCGATCATACCGCTCGTTGCTCGAAGTAAAAACGAAGTTGTGGAAGTCATAAGTGGAGCACAAGAATAGGTACGTCCCGCCACGGGAGAAGAAATCTGTCGATAAGTGCTATCCTCATAGATAGTCCCCAAATCGACGAAAGAAGTGGAATATTTTTCAGCTCGAGTTTCCACTCCCAAGTTGAAATTTGTTACATAAGCTGCCGTTGAACTATTCGTCTTATCCCAAACAGCAGAAGAATGATAGAGTTTATAATAGTCCACTTCAATATAGTCCTCGTAATTCACCCAAAGTCCATAATACGTTTTAAGTGTAAGGGTAAGATCGGTGATTTCATCGCAAATGAATTGTCCATAAAGGCTAGTTCCGCTTGAGGCTGCATATGAAAAAGTATTCACCAAATCGCCATCATCAGTCTCTGTAAACGGATAAATAGTATTGGTACAATGCACACCATTATCATCAGTATCAGTGTAAACAATTACCATTGCGGAATCATTTTCTTCAGAAGAGAAAGAACGAGCACCATTGGTCGAGGACACAGTCACTGGTACCAATTCGTAACTGAAATCCTCCGCAAGAGAAGACACCCCCAAGGACTGCATGACAATCTGATCGGCAACAGTAGGAATTTCCATGTCATTGGCAGAAACAGAATACATCGGAACAGATGCCACTATAAGAGCGAGTGCCAAACCAATAGAACATACTTTTTTCATACTGACCTTCCTTTCTACATACACAAGAGTGAGTGTGATGGTTTACATCCTAAGTATAGCATTGGATTGATTCTTTGTAAACTATTTTTTGCATATTAAGTAAAAATTAATGTGTATTTTGCTCACAATAAAATATTGCTTTATTTTTACATCATGCTTTATGGCTTTTTTAATTAATGTCGTGTTGATTCTACCGTGCATTCCTCGGATAGGGCCTTGGCTCGTCGGTCAGCCCCAGCAGGTAGTCCACCGAGGTGCCGAAAATCTCCGACAGCCGGATCAGGCAGTCCAGCGAGATCTGCCGCTGGCCGGTCTCGCACTGCGACCAGGTGTTCTGGCGGATATGGAGCAGAGAAGCCAGCTCCTGCTGCGTCATATCGTTGTCTTCCCGCAGATCCTTCAGCCGCATCCTGATCCCCCTCCGGCACAGTGAGTACTGTTTCTATTATAGAGAATCTCATTTTGAGATATTGACTTTTATCTCATCTCGTGATATTCCGGGATCCATTATTTCCATAATCGTCAAAAAGGACGGACGCGATGAACAGTCAGACCAGTCCCCCTTCCCGCCGGATCCCGGCATGAAATGCTGCGCCTGCTGCGGTGCGGAAATCCCGCAGGCCGTCAGCCGCTGTCCCTTCTGCGGCCGCCCGGCGACATTTCCCCGTACTGTTTCCTCAATCCCTGCATACAATAAGAAGGCCGCAGTTTTCCCCACTCCCAACCGGAAAAGGTGGAAAACCGCAGCCTTCCTTTTTTGTTGATGTGCCCGCCTGTTTACAGCCCCAGCAGCTCTGCCGGGTCAATCCACTTGCCGTCCCGCTTCATGCCCAGATGCAGGTGGGGCTCCTCCGATGCCTCCAGCACCGACGAGTTGCCCGCCGCGCCCAACACATCGCCCTGCTTCACCTGCTGGCCGGCCTTGACCTTCAGATCCTCGCCCAGGCCGCAGTAGTAGGCGGTCACGTCTCCGTGCTCCACCTCCACCACATAGCCCCAGCGGCTGTCCATCCGCACGTCCTTCACCGTGCCGTCCGCCGCCGCCTTCACCGGCTCGCCCGCCGCAGCCGACAGGTCGATGCCGTCATGGGTGCGCCATTCCCCCAGCGTCCGGGACTTGACCAGCTCGCCGCCGCTGTAGGGATTGGTCAGCCGGGCCCCTTCCACCGGCAGCATCCAGCTCTGCGCCCCGCTCTCCGGCTCGGAAGCGGCCTCAGACGGCGCATCGCTGACCGTGCGGATCGTCTCCTCCGCCTCCCGGGAAACCTCCTCCGACGCCGGGACGCTGCTCTCCGCCTGGGAGGCAGGGTAGCTGACCACAAAGTTCTCGGTTTTTGGCACATCCTCCCGGGAGACCGTCACCTGCTCCGCCGCCTGGGACGCGGGCAGGCTGGCCACCTGCTCCGGCTGCACCGGCTCCTGCTCCAGACTGGCCGAAGCCAGCCAGGCCACCGCCCCCACCGCCGCGGCGCTGACGGCAATGGCCAGATACAGCCCCCTGCCCCCGGCCGGATTTTTGTGTAAGCCTGTTTTTCTCATGGAAAACCATTCCTTTCCGCGCGGAACCTTCCGTACCGCTTGCTTTCTGTATGGGAAGACGGGTTTTCGCCCGTCCGCTTTCCTTCGTGCATAGTGTGACCGGTTTGGACGGATTTATGCCGCTGGAAGGATTGTTTTTCTCCGGAAGAGCATCGTGTGCCGGAAAAAAGCGGTTTTCCGCCCTCCGCGCATGGCTGTCAGCTGGAAAAAGACCGCCCGAATGGGGAATCTCTCCGGCTTTTCTGCCCCCAATTTCAGAAAAAGCGAAAAAAAGAAGAAAAAATGGAAATTTCCGCTTGCATTTTTCAAAAGGCTGTAGTATAATATGCAGCATACCACCTGTGTGTCTACAAAATATGATTGTTCTTTACAGGCGCACATATTCGGTATGCGGCAGCGCCGCACCCGCTCCGGCGGGATCAGTTTCAACTTGGAGGTATCACAAATGAGCAGAGTGTACAATTTCAGCGCAGGCCCCTCGATGCTCCCGGAAGCGGTTCTGTCCAGAGCCGCCGCCGAGATGCTGGACTATGAAGGCTCCGGCCAGTCGGTCATGGAAATGTCCCATCGATCCAAGACCTATCAGTCCATTATCGACGGCTGTTCATCCCTGCTCCGTGACGTGATGCAGATTCCCGATGACTACGAGGTGCTTTTCCTGCAGGGCGGCGCCTCCACCCAGTTCGCCATGGTGCCCCTGAACCTGGCCAAAAACGGCAAAGCGGACTTTGTCCTCACCGGCCAGTGGGCGAAAAAAGCGTACTCCGAAGCTCAGAAGCTGCTGGGCGACGGCGCCAGAGCGGTGGCCTCCTCGGCAGACAAGACCTTTTCCTACATTCCGGCGCTGGATCCGGCCGCGTTCCACCCCGACGCCGATTATTTCCACATCTGTCTGAACAACACCATTTACGGCACCAAATTCCCCACCCTGCCCGACACCGGCAGCGTGCCGCTGGTGGCCGATGTCAGCTCCTGCATTCTCTCCGAGCCGCTGGACGTCTCCCGGTTCGGCCTGCTCTACGCCGGCGCCCAGAAGAACATGGGCCCCGCCGGTCTGACGGTGGTCATCGTCCGCAAGGATCTGATCGGCGAGCCCAGAGAGGGCACCCCCACCATGCTGTCCTATAAAACCCACGCCGACAACGGCTCCATGTACAACACGCCCCCCTGCTACGCCATTTATATCTGCAAGCTTGTGCTGCAGTGGCTGAAGGAGGACATCGGCGGTCTCGAGGCCATGAAGGCCATCAATGAGCAGAAGGCCGCCCTGCTGTACGATTACCTCGACCAGTCCCGGATGTTTAAGGGCACCGTAGAGAAGGGCTCCCGCTCTTTGATGAACATTCCCTTCGTCACCGGCAATGAGGAGCTGGACGCCCGGTTCGTCAAGGCCGCGGCCGCAGCGGGCTTCGTCAACCTGAAGGGTCACCGCACCGTCGGCGGCATGCGCGCCTCCATCTACAACGCCATGCCGGTGGAAGGCGTGGAAAAGCTGGTGGCATTCATGGAAAAGTTTGAGCAGGAAAACGCCTGATTTCCCCAAAAGCCGCCCGGCGAAGGCGGCATATCAATAAAAGGAGTCCTCATTATGTTTCAGATTCAGACCTTGAATAAAATCTCGCCGGCGGGGCTGGAAGCCTTTGACCGCGCTTTGTACACCTGGGGCGACGAAATGGACGCCCCCGACGCCATGCTGGTGCGCTCCGCCTCGATGCACGACATGGAGCTGCCGCCGTCGCTGCTGGCCATCGCCAGAGCCGGTGCGGGCGTCAACAACATCCCGCTGGAAAAATGCGCCAAGGCCGGCATCTGCGTCTTCAACACCCCCGGCGCCAACGCCAACGCCGTCAAGGAGCTGGTGCTGCTGGGCCTGCTGATCGCCAGCCGCCGGGTGGTGCCCGCCCTGAACTGGGTGCAGTCCCTGAAGGGAGAGACCGACCTGTCCAAGCTGGTGGAAAAGGGCAAGGGCAGCTTCGCCGGCCCCGAGATCAAGGGCAAGAAGCTGGGCGTTGTGGGTCTGGGCGCCATCGGCGTGCTGGTGGCCAACGCCGCCGCCGCGCTGGGCATGCAGGTCTACGGCTACGACCCCTATCTGAGCGTGGACGCCGCCTGGGGCCTGTCCACCAGCATCCTCCACGCCAAGTCCCTGAAGGAGGTCTACGAAAACTGCGACTATGTGACCCTCCACCTGCCCTGCAACAATGAGACCCGGGGCATGATCAACGCCGCCTCCATCGGCATGATGAAAACCGGCGCCCGGCTGCTGAACTTCGCCCGGGGCGAGCTGGTGGTCACCGGCGACCTGCTGCAGGCCCTCAGCACCAAAAAGCTGGCGGCCTATGTGACCGACTTCCCCACCCCCGAAATGCTCGGCAACGACGATGTGGTGGCCCTGCCCCATCTGGGCGCCTCCACCCCCGAGTCGGAGGACAACTGTGCCCTGATGGCCGCCAACGAGCTGAAGACCTATCTGGAGACCGGCAACATCGTCAACTCGGTGAACCTGCCCAGCGTGTCCCTGCCCCGCTCGGGCGAGACGAGAATCTGCGCCATTCATCTGAATGTCAGCGGCATGCTCTCCAAGATGGGTGCCGTCCTGTCGGACAACGGCGTCAATATCGAAAACATGATCAACGGCTCCCGCAAGGAGTTCGCCTACACCATCTTCGACTGCACCGGCGCCGTGGATCCCGCCCTGGCCGACAAGCTGGCCGCCGTCCCGGATGTGATCCGGGTGCGGATCATCTGATAACAGCAAAGCTCCCCGGCTGCAGCCGGGGAGCTTTCAGGTTGTCGAAAGAGTGAATTGCAGGCAAAGTTATACAAACGAAGAGACAGCGTGGAAAAATGGATGGAACCGGCATCGAGCCGGCTCCATCCATACGAGAACCCCTTAATAGAGTCCCCGCTGCGCTAGCAAGAATGCAAGCATTCTTGTCGTGCTCTCCTGATTTTTTGTGTGCATAGGAGATTTCGCGGCCTGCGGGGAAGAATTGCGTTTGCTGCTTGCAGCAACGCGGTCGTTCCGACCGCGAGCGATTCTTCAAGGTTTGGCCTTGGCCAAACCGAGGCGACACCGGGCTCTGCCAGACTAAGGCCGAAGGCCGTGTCCGGGACCCGCAAGGGGCGAGCCCCTTGACCCATAATCCTTGGCAAAGGCCGGTGGGTGGTACCAGCCCGAGAGAAGACCGTAGCTTTCTGCTTGCGGAAAGCGGGGCTTCTCTCAGCTTTCGCGTGAGCGAAAGCGATGGAACTTTAAGCGCCTTGGCAACCGACTGAATACAAATCGCTTATTTGTGCCGTTTACCAATCTGCAGCAACTTGATCGACACGCAAAATCCGGGAGCGCCTTTTGACGCTCCCGGATTTCTCTTACTTGAAGTACTCGACGCCGCTTCTGAAGATCATCTGATCCTTGCTGCCGTCGATGTTCTTGGCGATGTTGTCGCCGATACGCTCGCTGTGGCCCATCTTGCCGAAGACCCGGCCGTCGGGGGAGGTGATGCCCTCAATGGCCATGACCGAGGCGTTGGGGTTGAACCGGATGTCGTAGGTGGGCGCGCCGGTCAGATCCACATACTGGGTGGCAATCTGTCCGTTCGCCGCCATAACCGCCAGCTGCTCGGGGGTTGCCACAAACCGACCCTCGCCGTGGGAGATGGGAATGGCGTGGATGTCGCCCACCTTGGTGTTGTACAGCCAGGGGGACTTGTTGGAGGCGATCCGGGTGGTGACCATCATGGACTGATGGCGGCCAATGGAGTTGAAGGTCAGGGTAGGAGAATTGTCCTCCATCTCGACGATCTCGCCGTAGGGCACCAGACCCAGCTTAATGAGCGCCTGGAAGCCGTTGCAGATGCCCAGCATCAGGCCGTCCCGGGCCTTCAGCAGGGTGTGGACGCCGTCCTTGATCCGGGGATTGCGGAAGAAGGCGGTGATGAACTTGCCGGAGCCGTCGGGCTCGTCGCCGCCGGAGAAGCCGCCGGGGATCATGACGATCTGGGACTGCTCCAGACGCCGGGCGAACTCCTGCACCGATTCCTCGATGTCCCGGCTGGACAGGTTGCGGATGACGAAGACGTCCGCCACGGCACCGGCCCGCTCAAAGGCCCGGGCGGTGTCGTATTCGCAGTTGGTGCCGGGGAAGACGGGGATCAGCACCCGGGGAGAGGCCACCTTAATGGCGGGAGCCAGCTTGTCCCGGTTGTAGTAGGTATAGGTTTCGGGGGTTCCGTCGGGGAACTCGATGTTGCAGTGGAAGACCTTCTCCAGACGATCCTCATAGGGGGTCTGCAGCTCGTCCAGCGGCAGATGAGCGCCGCTTTCCAGCTGGATGGAGGGCTCCAGGGTGGTGACGCCGATGATGTCCAGCTCGCCGGTGGGCTGGGAGCCGGTCAGCTCCAGCACAAAGCCGCCGTAGACCGGGTTGAACAGCAGCTGCTCGTCCACCTTCTTCAGGAACTTGAAGCCGATGCGGTTGCCGAAGGCCATCTTGGCCACAGCCTCGGCCACGCCGCCGTAGCCCAGTGTCCAGGCGGACAGCACCTGACCCTCCCGGATCAGATCGCGCACCTGCTTCATGACCGCCTTGACGCTGTCAAAGTCGGGCGTGCCGTCGGCGTTGTATCTGGGCAGCACCAGCGCTACCGAGCTGCTGACGCACTTGAATTCGGGGGAGATGACCTTATCGGCCTCAGCCAGCGAAACGGCGAAGGAGACCAGGGTGGGGGGAACGTCGATGTCCTCAAAGGTGCCGGACATGGAGTCCTTGCCGCCGATGGCCGCGCAGCCCATCTGCAGCTGGGCTTCCAGACCGCCCAGAAGAGCGGACATGGGCTTGCCCCAGCGGGCGGGATCGTTTTTGGTGCGCTCGAAGTATTCCTGGAAGGTCAGCCAGCACTTCTCGTGGTCGCCGCCGGCGGCCACCACCTTGGCGATGGATTCCACCACCGCATACATGGCGCCCAGATAGGGGTTCTGGGAGGAGATGCCGGGGTTGTAACCCCAGCCCATGACCGAGCAGGTATTGGTCTGGCCGGACAGGACGGGGATCTTGGCGGCCATGGCCTGGGTCTTGGTCATCTGATAGCGGCCGCCGTAGGGCATGGTGACGGTGCCGGCGCCGATGGAGCTGTCGAACATGGACACCAGACCCTTCTGGGAGCAGATGTTCAGGTCGGACAGGTGGGCGATCCAGCCCTCTTTGTCGTCGGTGCGCAGGTTGACGGGCTTTACTTCGCTCACCCGCACCGAGACGCCGGTGTGCTTCTCGGCACCGTTGGAGTTCAGGAATTCTCTGGACAGGTCGACAATCTGATTGCCGCACCAGCTCATCCGCAGCCGGGGCTCCTCGGTGACCACGGCCACCACGGTGGCCTCCAGGTTCTCGGTGTTGGCCAGATGGATGAACCGCTCCACGTTTTCGGGGGAGACGACCACCGCCATCCGCTCCTGGGACTCGGAGATGGCCAGCTCAGTGCCGTCCAGGCCCTCGTACTTCTTGGGCACGGCGTCCAGATTGATCTTCAGGCCGTCGGCCAGCTCGCCGATGGCCACGCTGACGCCGCCCGCGCCGAAGTCGTTGCAGCGGCGGATCATGCGGGTGACCTCGCCGTTGCGGAACAGGCGGGAGATCTTTCTCTCAATGGGGGGATTGCCCTTCTGCACCTCAGCGCCGCAGGTTTCCAGCGACTGGAGGGTGTGGGACTTGGAGGAGCCGGTGGCGCCGCCGCAGCCGTCGCGGCCGGTGCGTCCGCCCAGCAGGATGACCACATCGCCGGGGTCGGGAACATCCCGCACCACGTTGGCGGCAGGGGTCGCGCCGATGACCGCGCCGATCTCCATCCGCTTGGCCACATAGTTGGGGTGATAGATCTCGGTGACCTCGCCGGTGGCCAGGCCGATCTGGTTGCCGTAGGAGCTGTAGCCGTGGGCGGCGGTGGTGACGATCTTCTTCTGGGACAGCTTGCCCTTCAGGGTCTGGGAACGGGGCACGGTGGGATCCGCCGCGCCGGTGACCCGCATGGCCTGATAGACATAGGAGCGGCCGGACAGAGGGTCACGGATGGCGCCGCCCAGACAGGTGGCCGCGCCGCCGAAGGGCTCGATCTCGGTGGGATGGTTGTGGGTCTCGTTCTTGAACATCAGCAGCCACTTCTCGGTGGTGCCGTCCACATCCACATCGATCTTCACCGAGCAGGCGTTGATCTCCTCGCTCTCGTCCAGATCGGGCAGCAGACCGTCCGCCTTGAGCTTTTTGGCGCCGATGGTGGCGATGTCCATCAGGGTCAGGTTCTTTTTCCTGCCCTTGCGGGTGTACAGCTCCTCCCGCAGGCCCAGATACTTGTCGTAGGTGGCCTTGACGGCGGGATTGTCGATGTCCACATCATCAATGATGGTGGAGAAGGTGGTGTGGCGGCAGTGGTCAGACCAGTAGGTGTCGATCATCCGGATCTCGGTGATGGTGGGATCCCGGTGCTCGGTGTCGCGGAAGTAGGCCTGGCAGAACTTGATATCGTCCAGATCCATGGCAAGGCCGTAGGACACCACAAAGCCCGCCAGCCCGGACTCGTCCAGGGCGGTGAAGCCGTCCAGGGTCTGGACGGTGGTGGGGATGTCGTAGTTGGCGGCCAGAGTGTCAAATTTCTCCAGAGAGGCCTCCCGGGACTCCACCGGGTTGATCAGGTAGCCCTTGATGGTCTCCAGGTCGGCGTCGGTGAGGGTGCCCTCGATCAGGTAGATCCGGGCATTGCGCACCCGGGGCCGCTCGCCCTGGGTCATGATCTGGATGCACTGCTCACAGGAGTCGGCCCGCTGGTCGAACTGTCCGGGCAGGTACTCCACCGCCAGCAGCCGCTGATTTTCGGACAGGGCGGGCAGCTCGGGGCTGGTCACATCCACGGCCGGCTCGGAGAAGATGGTGCGGGAGGCAGTCTCGAAGGTCGCCTCGTCGATCCCTTCCACATCGTAGCGGTTGAACAGGCGCACCCCGGTGATGGGCAGGCCCAGCGAAACCTTGATATCATGGCGGACGGCGTTCGCCTCTACAGCGAACGGGGGTTTCTTTTCCACATAAATTCTGAATACGGACATTTCGCATCTCCATCTTCTCGGCAGGGGATTTTTGAAGGAAACGGGCCGCCTCACCGCCGCTGCCGTACGGCGGGAGGGGGATTGGCGCAGTTTCCGGATAAACAATAATAGTGAATGGTGAAGAGTGAA
>JAQXNQ010000106.1 GCA_029098085.1 Oscillospiraceae bacterium | reverse complement strand
GGTTGTTGAACTCGTACCGGTGGCGGTGCCGCTCGGAAATCTCGGCTCTGCCGTAGGATTCGAACATCTTGCTGCCGGCCTTGATGATGCAGGGATATTTGCCCAGCCGCATGGTGCCGCCCTTGGGCAGGTTGCCCTGCTGGTCGGGCATCAGGTCGATGACGCAGTTGGGGTTGCCGGGGGTGAACTCGCTGGAGTGGGCGTTTTCGATGCCGGCCACATGACGGGCGTACTCGATGACCGCGATCTGCATGCCCAGGCAGATGCCGAAGTAGGGGACGTTGTGCTCCCGGGCGTAGCGGGCGGCCACAATCATGCCCTCGATGCCCCGGTCGCCGAAGCCGCCGGGGACGATGATGCCGTCGGCGCTGCTCAGCAGGGTATCCACGTTGTCATCGGTGATCTGCTCGGAATCCACCCAGTCGATGGTCACATGGGCGCCGTTTTCGTAGCCGGCGTGGCTCAGGGCCTCGGCCACCGACAGGTAGGCGTCATGGAGCTGGACATATTTACCCACCAGGGCGATCTTCACCGGCTCCACCGCCTTCTCGATCCGGTCCAGCATGGCCGTCCAGTCGGACAGGTCGCAGGGGGCGCACTGAATCCGCATCTTGCGGCAGACGATCTCAGCCAGATGGTTCTCCTCCAGCATGATGGGGCACTGGTACAGCACCGGCAGGGTCATGTTCTCAATGACGCAGTCCTTTTCCACGTTGCAGAACAGGGCGATCTTGTCCTTGATGCTCTGGTCGATGGGCTCATCCACCCGGGCGACGATGATGTCGGGCATGATGCCCAGTCCCTGCAGCTCCCGCACCGAGTGCTGGGTGGGCTTGGTCTTGTGCTCGTTGGAGCCCTTGATATAGGGCACCAGCGTCACATGGATGAACAGGCAGTTTTCCCGTCCCACCTCGTGGGACACCTGCCGGATGGCCTCCAGGAAGGGCTGGCTCTCGATGTCGCCGGTGGTGCCGCCGATTTCGGTGATGACCACGTCGGCGTTGGTCTTCTTGCCCACCGAGTAGATGAAGGACTTGATCTCGTTGGTGATGTGGGGGATCACCTGCACCGTGCTGCCCAGGTACTCACCGGCCCGCTCCTTGTTCAGGACGTTCCAGTAGACCTTGCCGGTGGTCAGGTTGGAGAACCGGTTCAGATCCTCGTCGATGAACCGCTCGTAGTGGCCCAGATCCAGGTCGGTTTCGGCACCGTCCTCGGTGACATAGACCTCGCCGTGCTGGTAGGGGCTCATGGTGCCGGGATCCACGTTGATGTAGGGATCCAGCTTCTGTGCCGCCACCGTCAGTCCTCTGCATTTGAGCAGCCGCCCCAGGGAAGCCGCCGTAATGCCCTTGCCCAGTCCTGAGACCACGCCGCCTGTTACAAAAATATACTTTGTCATCCGTACCATCCCCGCAGCCGCCCGCGGGGACTGCCTCCTTTATCTGTTTAGTGAAGAGCGAATAGAATCTTGCGGCCTGCGGGCCGCGCTTTTTAGTATTTATTGTCCGCGCCTAGCGCGGAGGAGCAGGATTTCGCACTCTGCGGAGTGCGACCGGGCTCCGCCCTGGACCCGCGATTTTTTGAAAAAAATCGAGTAAAACTTTAAATGCTTTGGCGGCTCAACGGAAACGCACTCACGCGCAAGAATGGTGTCCGCCGCAGGCGGCGCGGTCGTCGTCTTGGCCGCGAGGCATTCTTGCAGCTTTCGCGTGAGCGAAAGCGATGACCCATAATCCTTGGCAATTTTCCGGAAGAGATGTCATTTTGAAAGGAATCAGCTAATTCTCTCCTTGTTCAACGCTCCTTTTACAATTCCGCTTCGCCGGTGAAGACGGTGGTGGCGCCGCCGGTCATGAAGACCGCTTCATCCGTATAGCGGATGGTCAGGTCACCGCCCCGCAGGTGGACGAGGATGTCGGTGTCCTTTTTGCAGTAGCCGCACAGGACGCTGGCCACCGCCGCCGCGCAGGCGCCGGTGCCGCAGGCCCAGGTCTCGCCGCTGCCCCGTTCCCAGACCCGCATCTGCAGGGTGTGGTCGTCCAGCACCCGGATAAACTCGGTGTTGACCCGCTGGGGGAAGAGGGGATGGTGCTCAAACTGCGGCCCCAGCACCGGCAGATCCAGTCCGTAGGGATCCTCCACAAACACCACCGCGTGGGGATTGCCCATGGACACGCAGGTGATCTCCCAGACCCGGCCGTCCACCGTCACCGGCACCTTGACCGCCCGCTCACCGGGGAGGCTCACCGGAATCTCCGAAGGGCGGAGAATGGCGGGGCCCATGTTCACCCGGGCGCTGACCATTTTGCCGTCCCGAACCTGCAGCTGCAGCGTCTTGATGCCGCTGAGGGTTTCAATGGTCATGGTCTCTTTGGGCACCATGCCGTTGTCGTAAAGGTATTTGGCCACGCAGCGGATGGCGTTGCCGCACATTTTGCCCTCGCTGCCGTCGATATTGAACATCCGCATCCGGGCGTCGGCCACATCGGAGGGGCAGATCAGGACGATGCCGTCGCCGCCCACGCCGAAATGCCGGTCGGACAGGGCGATGCTGACCCGCTCCGGATCCTCCAGCGGGGCGTCAAAGCAGTTGAAGTAGATATAGTCGTTGCCGCAGCCGTGCATCTTGGTAAAGCTCAGTTTCATCGGCTCCACCTCACTTGACGCTGTCCATCAGTTCCATGAACTGATCGAACAGAAAGGCCGTATCCAGCGGGCCGCCGCAGGCCTCGGGGTGGAACTGCACTGAAAAGGCGGGGATGTCGGTGTAGCGGACGCCCTCGCAGGTGCCGTCGTTGCCGTTGACATAATTCTGAACGGCGTTGTCGGGCAGGGTGGCGGCATCCACCGCATAGCCGTGGTTCTGGCTGGTGATATAAACCCGGTCGGTGTCCAGGTTCTTCACCGGCTGGTTGGCGCCCCGGTGGCCGTACTTCAGCTTGACGGTTTTGGCGCCCTGAGACAGGGCCAGCAGCTGATGCCCCATGCAGATGCCGAAGACCGGCGTCCGGGAATCGCAGACCCGGCGGATCTCGGCGATGATGCCGGTGTTTTCGGCGGGGTCGCCGGGGCCGTTGGTCAGCATGACGCCGTCGGGACGC
>JAQXNQ010000105.1 GCA_029098085.1 Oscillospiraceae bacterium | reverse complement strand
ATCCTGCACTCTGTTTCATCAAACCGTAGGGGCGGCCATTGGCCGCCCGCGGCATAACCAATGTCCCCGGGTAGGGAATGACTTGTTTTTTAAGGAGATTCACCATGAACAAACCCAACATCCTTTTCATTCTGTCCGACGACCAGGGCGCGTGGGCCCTGCGCTGCGCCGGCAACACCGACATTCAGACCCCGAATCTGGACCGGCTGGCCGCACGGGGCATCCGGTTCGAGAATTTCTTCTGCGTCTCGCCGGTCTGCTCGCCCGCCCGGGCGTCCATTCTCACCGGCACGATTCCGTCCGTCCACGGCGTACACGACTGGCTGCGGGGCGGCAATTTCTCCGCCGATCAGCCCGGCGTTCTGCCCCGGTTCTGCTATGAGGGCGAGACCGGCGGCATCCCCTATACCGCCCACCTGACCGGCTACACCGACCTGCTGGCGCAGAATGGCTACACCTGCTCCCTGTCGGGCAAATGGCATCTGGGCGACAGCTTTCATCCCCAGCACGGCTACTCCCGCTGGTACACCATCGGCCGGGGCGGCTGCCCCTACTACGACGCCGACATCATCGAAAACGGCGTCATGCATCAGGGCGAGGGCTATGTGACCGATCTGTTCACCCGGCACGCCCTTTCCGAGCTGGAGACCCTGTCGGCGCAGGACAGTCCCTTCTATCTGGGCGTCTACTACACCGCGCCCCACTCTCCCTGGGATGAGGACAACCACCCGAAGGAGTATCTGGACCTGTACCGGGACTGCGATTTCACCGCCACCCCCGACCTGCCCATCCATCCCTGGCAGGTGAACAGCGCCCCCTACGGCACCGGCGAGACCCGGAAAAAGCTGCTGCGGGGCTACTATGCCGCCATCACCGCCATGGATCACGACATCGGCCTGCTGCTGGACAAGCTGGACGAGCTGGGGATCGCCGACAACACCATCGTCATCTTCACCGCCGACAACGGCATGAACATGGGCCACCACGGCATCTGGGGCAAAGGCAACGGCACCTTCCCCCAGAATATGTTCGACACCTCGGTGAAGGTGCCCTGCATCATCTCCTGGCCGGGGCATTTCCCCGAAGGAAGGGTGGAGGAAAACCTCTGCAGCCACTACGACATTTTCCCCACCCTGGTGGACTGTCTGGGTCTGGAGGGGGAGATCCGGCAGCCCCTGCCCGGCAGGAGCATTCTCCCTCTGCTGGAAGGAGAGCAGACCCCGGACGACGGCAGCGTCGTGGTCTTTGACGAGTACGGCCCCGTCCGGATGATCCGCAACCGGGAGTGGAAGTACATCCACCGGGTGCCCTTCGGCCCTGACGAGCTGTACCACCTGACCGCCGACCCGAATGAGGAGCACAACCTCATCGACTGCGAGGAGACCGCCGATGTGAAGCGGGCTCTCCGCGCCGAGCTGCAGCAGTGGTTCGTCCGCTGGGCCGACCCCGCCCTGGACGGCGGCAGGGAGCCGGTCACCGGCTTTGGTCAGCTGGGCCGCGCCGGTCTGTACGCCGAAGGCCGGGAGGTTTACTGGGGCAGCAGCATCTACAAGCACCCGGGAAGTAAATGAATGAAGAAATGAAGGCAAGCCGCTCCCTGCGGCCGCTCAGATAAGAAGTCCCCGCCGTCCATGCAGACGGCGGGGACTTTGCGTACAGCTTCGTGATGTCAATTTTGAGGGCGGTACGCCCGATTCACCATAACGATTCACTATTCACCATTCACTATTCACTGCGATTCGCACCTTGTGAATGAGAGCGTGCCTTTTCCGAATTGCTTTACCCCTGATATTCCTCATCCTTCAGGCAGAGGTGCACGGCGCCGATCTTGAAGGTCTGGGGCAGGGCGAGGATTCTGGGATTGGGGCCGGTGTACTTGCGCATGGCGTCGGCCAGCGCCTCCTCGAAGGTGGCGCGGGTCTTGAGGCCCATGCTGCGGGCGATACCGGGCTCCTGGGCGCCGACGATGTAGATGGCGGCGGTGTTCATCTCGGCGATATGGCCGCAGCTCATCATCGAGAAGCCGTGGAAGGGGTGGAAGGCGTTGCAGAAGCGGTATTTGCGGATGTACTCCTCATTGGTGGCAAAGTACTCGCCGTACCGGTCCATGTCGGGCAGGACATTCATGAAATCGTGCTGGAACATCTCGTACAGCTCCCGCAGATAGGGCCAGCGCTCATCGTGGAAGTAGCCGTTGCAGATGGAGGAGCAGATGATCACGCAGTTTTCCTTCATGACCCGCTTGTGGCGGATGACCTGCGCGGACAGGGCCTGCATCATCTGGATGGGGTTGGTGCCCATGCCCACGCCGTAGTGGAAGTCCTGGGGCATGCCGAAGACCATGATGTCGTATTTTTCCTCGGCGAAGGGCACATAGGTGCGCTTGTCGGCCACCTTCCAGGAGACGGGCTGCATCTCCTTGGCGTAGCCCGAGAAGATGGCGATCTGCCGGGAATAGGTGTCCAGCACCGCGTCGCAGCAGAAGAAGGGATGGCCCATCTTCTTTTCCATGTGCTGGCCGATCTCGTCGAACTTGGTGCGCATCAGGCTGTGGCCGGAAACGGGGGTGAAGTCGGGCCGGTGCATGACCCTGGGCACATGGTGGGAAGCGATGCTCCGCCAGTGGGTGATGCCGGTGGCGCAGTGCTTGTATCCGCCGGAATAGCCGCCGTAGGGGTTGCCCTGGGTGTGGCCGATGAGAATGGGCAGGTCGCAGTCAAAGACATACTTGTTCATCAGCACCGGGTCGCCCCGGTCGGTGACGCCCAGATCCACCATGTGGTCGGGATCCTCGCTGTCATGGCTGGTGATCTGGCCGGTGTAGTAGAACTCATCGAACAGCTCCTGACCGAGAATCTGCTTCATCTCCGAGACGGTGGCGCGGGGATGAAGGCCGTTGGAGAACAGCAGCAGGATGTCCTTCTTTTCCACTCCGGCGGCGTACAGCTCCTCCAGAATGACGGTGATGGACACCTTGCGGTGGGCGGTGGGCTGGCAGCCGCCCTTGACGATGTCGGGGATAACGATGACAACGGTGGTTCCCTTGTGGGCCAGCTGGGACAGGGGCGGCATGCCGATGGGATTGCGGATCGATTCCCGGGTGGCCTCAGCCAGGCTGTCCCAGTCCTGGGGCAGACAGGGGGGATCCGGGACAGTGGTGCCGGGGATAAAGACGTCGGTGCTGTCGGGCAGCTCAGCGTTCATCAGGCCGTGGCCGTATTCAAACTGCAGTTTCATGAAAATCCTCCTTTATTTCAGACAAGCGTATGCAGCAGGCATTGGGGAGCAAGCGGCAGATCCGTCTTCAGCTCACTTGCCCAGATACTTCCGGATAATCTCGATATACTGGTCGGGATAGAAGCCGATCTCGCCGGTGAACTGGGTCAGGGCGATCAGGCCGCCGTCGATCTCGGGGATGGAGGCCAGCATCTCGGCGTTGTCGGTCTTGAGACCGCCGCCGTAGACCACATCCATGCCGCCGGTGATCTCCTTGACGAACCGGGCCACCTTGGTGATGTAGGGCTTGTCGGCCGGAGTCTTGCCGGGGCCGATGCTCCAGACCGGCTCGTAGCCGATGACCACCCGGGACTTGTCCGCGCCCTCCAGGCCGACCGTCAGCTGACGGCGGAGCACCTCGTCCCAGTTGTCCAGCTCGGTGTCCTTCTCGCCGATGCAGAACAGCACCTTCAGCCCGGCGGCCTGGGCCAGCCGGACCTCCTCGTTCAGCAGCCGGTCGGTGACCTCGGGGGCGGAGACACCGGCCGCAGCCAGCACGCCGTTTTTGTCGTTCCGCTCCTCACAGTGGCCGATGAGCACATACCCGCAGCCCGCTTCCTTCATGGCGTTGGCGGTGCGGTTTGCGGTGAAGGCGCCGAAGTTGCCGCCCACGGCGGTGTCGCCCCGGTAGACGCTCTGGCAGCCGATCTGAATGGGCGAATCGGGGGTTTTGGCGGCAGCGGCGGGCAGGATGTGCAGCTCGGGGAAGAAGATGGCGAACTCGGTGTCGGGGAAAGCCTTCAGCTGCTCCTGGGTGCTGGAGACGATGGTGCTGCCCCACTTTTCCATGGGGGCCAGCCGGTTGACGCCGCCCAGAGCGGGGGAGATGTCAAACCGCTTGAGGTTCAGAAAAATGTGTTTCATAGGGCGTTCCTCCTGTCAGTTGAAATGGACAAACTCGGTCAGCTCGCCGCCCAGCAGCGGCTTTGCCCACCGGATAAACTCCTCGGTTACGTCGTTTCCGGCTTCATTGAGGAAGGAGCGGGGCATCTTCCGTTCCTCCAGCATGACCTGCTCCACCGGAATCAGGATGGTTTCGATCCTGTATGCCTCGCCGGGCAGGCGCTTAAAGCCCACCATGAAGTTGTTCTCCCCGGCAACAATGGCCTGGGCGGCCTTTCTTCCGGCGGCGATGGCCTCGTCCCGGTCGGTGGGGGACTGGAAGGCGATGGAGGCTCTGCCGCAGAGGCCGGGCTTTTCGTTTCGCACCTTGATGCCCAGCCGCTTGACGATCAGATCCCGCAGATAGGTGCTCACATCGTCGTAGTAGGTGCTGCGGCCGATGGTGAACAGGGGCGGCACCACGGTTTTGCCCTCCCGGTTGGTCAGACCCTCGCTGACCACGACCACCACGCCGCCCTTTTCCTCGAACAGCCGCTGGGCGTCCCAGAGGAAGGCCTCCTCGTCAAAGGGCACCTCGGGGGTGTAGATCAGGTGGGGGGCGTCGCCCGGCTCCTTGCGGGCCAGAGCGGAGGAGGCGGCGATCCAGCCGGCATTGCGGCCCATGACCTCGATGATGACAATGTGGATGGGCAGCGAGCGCACATCCGCGCCCACCTCCCTGACCGTGGCGGCCACATATCGGGCGGCGCTGCCATAGCCGGGAGCGTGGTCGGTGACGGCCAGATCGTTGTCCATGGTCTTGGGAATACCGCCCACCCGGATGCCGGTGCCGGCACAGGCCCGGGCGATTTTGCCGCAGGTGTCCATGGAGCCGTTGCCGCCGGTCAGCAGCAGGTAGCCGATGCCGTACTGCTCCAGCAGGGCGGGCATCCGCTCGTAGTCCTCCGGCTCCAGATGGAACCGGGAGGAGCCGATGGCTGAGCCGGGAGTCTGGGGCAGCAGCTCCAGCTGCTCCTGAGGAACCTCCTTCAGGTCGATAAAATTGCCGGTGAAGATGGCCTCGGTGCCGCCGATGGCGCCGTAGATTTTATCCACCTCCGGGCAGTCCTTCGCTCCCATCACCGCCCCGTACAGGGACGCGTTGAGCACAGCGGTGGGCCCGCCGCCGTGTACGATCAGCATGTTCTTTCCTGCCATAGTCATTCCTCCTGCAATTTGCGCGCAGACATCCGTCCTTCTGTTTATATTGTAGCATTCTTCCCGGCAAAGTTCCAGTAAAATTTACGCAAACGTTTGCGTTATGCTGCGGCGTGTGGTATAATGGAAAAGACGAAGATTTGCCGCTGGCTGACTTTTGTATTTTGCTTCGTCTAATGGTAGGGGCGATCATCGGTCGCCCGCTGCCTGCCGATGTGCTGCTGCTGCCGATTGGGGTCTAAACGTTGCGCATTTCGCCAGGCAGGGGACGGCGTCCTCGACGTCCCTATGGTACCACCTGCCGACACGGTACAATCCATCGTTCTGTGGTGCTTTTCGGATAAAACGGCAGGCTTTTCTCCTTCACCGCTTCCACATTCCGTTTCGGCAGCGTGGGAGATTTGATATTGAAGTCGGCTCTGCGGAGCCGACAGTAAATAATGCCGGTTCCTCGCCCAGCTTACGCTGGGCTGCGGGAATCCCTTACGGGATTCTCGCGGGTGTTTCTCCTTACCCACATTGACCGCAGCGGATAAGCGTGGTACCATGCGCAAGAACGCTTGCGCTCTTGCAGCCTTCCGCTTACAGAAAACAACTTCACTGAACCGGAGGTTTCATGACCCTGAAAGATATTGCCCGTCTGGCGGGGGTATCGCCGTCCACCGTCTCCCGGGTGCTGAATCAGCCGGACAGCACGGCTGCCAGTCCCGGGACCCGGGACCGGATCTGGAAAATCGTCCGGGAAAGCGGCTACATTCCCAACCAGAACGCCCGGCTGCTGCGGATGGGAGAAGAGAGCGGCAGCCTGCCCAGCCGCAGCCTTTGCTGCATTTTCGCCCGGTCAGATGAGATGATGAACGACCCCTTTTTCTCCCGC
>JAQXNQ010000104.1 GCA_029098085.1 Oscillospiraceae bacterium | reverse complement strand
AAGGGTTTCACGGCACTCCTGCGGCGGGAGCAGAGGGAAAGAGCCGTGCTGTGCAGCTGGACGCCGCTGCCCGAGGCTGCCGTCACCGCCGGCAGCTCCCGCTGTCCGGTGACCCTGACCCGGATGCTGACCCCGCCCCGCACATCCAGACGCCGGGGACTCACCGCCCGTCCGCCCGCGTGGTAGCAGCGGCAGCTGCAGCGCACCACCGGATCCTCACACTCCCCCTTCAGCTCCAGCGTTTTGGAGAAGGGCATGGTCTGTTCCACCGCCTGCAGGCGGCTGTCCTCTTCCCCCAGATACAGCACGGTAATTTTGCAGATTCCATCCACCGTCAGCCGATTGCCCGCCGTCCGGATCTGCTGCACCATGGGACGGACAATGGTTTTCAGCAGACGGAAAATGCTGGGGTAATAATCCGGCAGGCTGTAATCCAGCTCCACCGGCTGTTCGGCGGCGGTATCCAGCAGCGTTTCTGTCACACAGACTGTGTCTTTTGTCAGCTTCAGCTCCGGCATATGCTTCATTCCTTTCGGTTTTGTCCTGTTTGAATTTTCCGGCACTGCCGGAGAAGGGCTTCTGGCACATGGTATGCGTCCCCCGGGGCAAGTATGCGGGAAAGGACTGTGGTTTTCAGCGGGAAAAACGGACATCTTCCTGCATAGAATGAAAGCACCCGACGGGCTCGGGACAAAAGACAGGAGGAACCTGATATGATGCATCGTGAAAAAGGCGTGAAGGGCATGGACGTCTCCCGTTGGCAGGGGGACATCGACTGGGAGCTGGCGGCGGCCTCCGGCATCGGCTTTGCCATGATCCGGGCGGCCTATGGCTGCAGTGAAGACATCCGCTTCCGGCAGAATATGGAAGGAGCGCGGAAGGCAGGCCTGCCCACCGGCGTGTATCTGTACAGTCTGGCAGCTTCCGAAGAGGAGGCACTGGAGGAAGCCCGTTTTCTGAAGGAGCTGCTCACCCCTTACCGTCTGTCCTACCCGGCAGCCTATGATGTGGAAGACCGCCGGCAGCAGGAGCTGTCCCGCAAGGAACTGACCGACATGGCGCTGGCCTTCTGCGGCTCCATGGAGCAGGCAGGATACCTGCCCGCCCTGTACGGCTCGGTGGACTGGCTGGAAAACCGGTACGACAGCCGCATTGACACGCTGGATCTCTGGGTGGCCCAATGGGGCAGCAGTCTGACCTTCCGGGGAACGGCGGGGCTCTGGCAGTACAGTGGCTCCGGCCGGGTGCCGGGGGTTCCGGTTCGGGCCGACCTGAATCTCAGCTTCCGCAGCTATCCATCGCTGGTTCGGGCAGTGGGCGGCCGCTGGCAGCGGGACAGCCGGGGCTGGCAGTACCGGTTTGCCGACGGAAATGCTCCCAGAGAAGAATGGATCCGGCTGGAGGGACGATGGTACTGGTTTGATGAGGAAGGCTATGCCGTCACCGGCCTGCGAATCATTGATGGAAAGCCCTATTATTTTGCCGAGGGTTCGGCGGAGCAGGACGGCTTTTCCCTGAAGGAATGCCAGTGCCTGATCACAAGCGGCAGCGGGGCTTTGCGGTAAGAGGATGGGAAAGGGAGGGACTCTAAGGCCTTCCTTTTCCGCATATCCCCCTTCCTCTCGGGCATACTCCCCCCGAATGGAGGGATACCGTGAAGGATGTATATCAGGAGGAAAAACAGCAGCTGGATGCCCTGCTGCGGCTGGACAGCAGCTTTGACCTGACAGCCAAGGAGATGATCATTGGCGGAAAACGGGCGGCGCTGTATTTCGTGGACGGCTTTGCCAAGGACGAAATGATGGAAAAGGTCATGGAGTTTCTGCTGAAGCTGACGCCGGAGCAGGCGGATCAGCCCGACGCCGAGGCCTTCGCCCGGCAGAACATCTCCTATCTGGAAACCGCCGTTTTGGAGGATCGGGACGCTCTGGCCACTGCTATCCTGTCGGGCCAGCTCTGCCTGCTCAGTGAATGGTACCGGGGCGGCATTCTCATCGACGCCCGGACCTATCCGGTGCGGGGCGTTTCGGAGCCGGAGGATGACCGGGTGCTGCGGGGCGCGAGAGACGGCTTTGTGGAGACGCTGGTTTTCAATACCGCCCTGATCCGCCGCCGCATCCGGGATCCAAGGCTGACCATGGAGATTCTGCAGGCCGGCAGCAGCTCTCGCACCGACATCGTGCTCTGCTATATGGCCGGACGGGCGGATGAAGCGTTTCTCCAAAAGCTGCGCCAAAAGATTCAGCAGCTGCCGGCGGAGGCCCTGCCTCTGGGACAGCAGAGTCTGGCGGAAAACATCACCCGCTTCGGCCTGAACCCCTTCCCCCGCATCCGCTACACCGAACGGCCGGACGCGGCGGCAGCCTCGGTGCTGGAGGGGAGCGTAGCGGTCATTGTGGACAACTCTCCGTCGGTGATGCTGCTGCCGGTGTCGATTTTCGATTTCACCCAGGACACCAACGACTATTATTTTCCGCCGCTGGTGGGCAGCTATCTGCGGCTGGTGCGGGGCGTGGTCTTTCTGCTGACCATCTTTTTTACCCCGCTCTGGTATCTGCTGATCCGCCATCCGGAGGTGCTGCCGCCCTGGCTGGGCTTTCTGGTCATCAGCGAGCCGGGAGAGCTGCCGGTGATCTGTCAGCTGCTGGTGCTGGAATTCGTCATCGACGGGCTGAAGCTGGCCAGCCTCAACACACCGGCCGCCCTCTCCAACTCCTTCAGCGTGGTGGGAGCGCTGGTTCTGGGGGATTTCGCCGTCAAGGCCGGATGGTTTGTGCCGGAGGTGGTGCTGTACATGGCCTTCGTAGCCATCGCCAACTTCACCCAGCCCAGCTTTGAGCTAGGATATGCCTTCAAGCTGTTCCGGGTGCTGCTGCTGATTTTCACAGCCCTGTTTGACGTCTGGGGATTTGCCGCCGGCATTCTGCTGCTGGCGCTGACCCTGCTCTGCACCAGGACCCTCTCCGGACGCTGTTATCTGTACCCGCTGATTCCCTTTGACGGGCGGGCGCTGTCCAGACTGCTGCTGCGGCTCCCCGACCGGCCGGGCGGGGGCAAAAGAAAAGCTTGACTTCCGCCGCCCGTTCAGAATATAATAGTAATAAAAGAAACAGTTATATTCTGAACGATAGAAAGGACGGGAACACGATGCTGCAGGGCGCGGGGATTATTCTGGGCGGACAGCATTTCAAGAAGCTTTACGAAAAATGCATGGACGGGGTTGGGAAAAAGTATGGGCTCACCCGGGCGGAGATCGATCTCCTGCTGTATCTGCGTCATTCCTCCGACCGCACGGCCAGCGCGGCGGCGGATTATCTGATGCAGGCCCGCTCCAACGTATCCAAAAACGTGGAGGAGCTGACCAGGCGGGGACTGATCCAGGGCACACGAAATGAAAAAGACCGGCGCTGTGTCCGTCTGCAGCTGCTGCCTGCGGCGGAACCTCTGCTGCGGGACGCCGAAACGGCGCTGAACCGGTTTTATGACCGGCTGATGACCGGCTTTTCGCCGGAGGAAAAATGCCAGTTGCAGGATATGCTGAAGCGGCTGGATGTCAACATCCGGGCGGAAATGACCCGCAGGGAGGACGACTGATGGAGCTGCAGGATTTTTATATGGGCCGGGCCTTTGACATCTACCGCCATTTCGGTGTTCACGCCGAGTGGGGCGGCTTCCGGTTCCGGATCTGGGCCCCTGCTGCCCGGCGGGTTACGGTCACCGGCGCCTGCAACGGCTGGAACGAGAGCGAGCTGTACCGGGAAGGCAGCAGCGGCATCTTCTCCGCTGTCCTGCCCGCGGCATACGGCCAGCTGTACAAGTACCGAATCTACACCCCGGACGGCGGCGTCACCGAACACTGCGACCCCTGCGGCTTTGCCATGGAGCTGCGGCCGGGAGCCTGTTCGGTCATTGTGAATCCCGACGGATATCAGTTTCATGACGACCAGTGGATGGCCCGGCGCAGCGCTGCCCCGGACAGGCCGCTGAACATCTACGAGGTTCATCTGGGCTCCTGGCGGAGAAAGCCGGACGGCAGCTGGTACCGCTACGACGAGATCGCCGGGCCGCTGATCGACTATGCCCTGCAAAACGGCTACACCCATATTGAATTTCTCCCCCTGTCGGAGCATCCCTTTGACGGCTCCTGGGGCTATCAGAACACCGGCTTTTTCGCACCCACCTCCCGCTACGGCAATCCGGATCAGCTGAAGGAGCTGGTGGATCGCTGCCATCAGGCCGGTCTGGGGGTGTTGATGGACTTTGTGCCGGTGCATTTTGCGGTGGACAGCTACGGCCTGCGGACACTGGACGGCACGTCGCTGTACGAATACCCTCACCGGGATGTGGGAGAAAGTGAGTGGGGCAGCCTGAACTTCATCCATTCCCGGCGGGAGGTGGCCTGTTTTCTCCAGTCTGCTGCCCATTACTGGCTGGAGGAGTTTCACTTCGACGGTCTGCGGATGGACGCGGTCAGCCGTCTGATCTACTGGCAGGGCGACCCTGCCCGGGGCGAAAACGGCGCCGCCCTTGCATTTCTGCGGAACATGAACCGAGGACTGAAGGCGCTGCACCCCACTGCCCTGCTGATCGCCGAAGACTCCACCACCTACAGCGGCACCACCCGCCCGGTGGAAGAGGGCGGGCTGGGCTTTGACTACAAATGGGATCTGGGCTGGATGCACGATACCCTCTCCTTTTTCCAGACCGGGCCCGCCTACCGGACGGAAAACTACCACCGGCTCACCTTTTCCATGCTGTATTTTTACAACGAGCGGCACCTGCTTCCCCTCTCCCATGACGAGGTGGTGCACGGAAAGGCAGCCGTTCTGCAGAAGATGGCCGGGTATCTGCCGGACAAGCTGCCTCAGGCCCGCTGTCTGTATCTGTATATGATGATGCACCCGGGCAAAAAGCTCAGCTTCATGGGCAATGAGCTGGGGCAGCTGCGGGAATGGAGCGAGGAGCGGCAGCTGGACTGGGAGCTGCTGGAGAATCCGGCTCATCGGCAGCTTCAGGATTATCTGGCCATCCTCTGGGGTATCTATCGGCAGGAGGAGGCCCTTCACCGGGACAGTGAACGGGAAAGCTTCTGCTGGCTGGACTGCGCCCAGGAGACCCGCTGCATCTACGCCCTGCAGCGGAAGTCCGGCCAGCGGCGGCTGCAGGCGGTGCTGAATCTGTCCGATCAGCTGCAGGAGAACTACCTGCTCTGCGGCCCGGAACTGCGGCCGGGAAAGGTGCTGCTGCACACCGACTGGATCCGGTTCGGCGGCCGAACTGCAGAAGGCAGCGAGCCCCTGAGCTGGAGCCGGACTGGAGAAAGCTGGCAGCTGAAGCTGACACTGCCGCCCTTTTCAGGGATCCTCATTCAGGCGGATACATAAAACAGCGGTCTGCCAAACCGGCAGGCCGCTTTCCTTTTGTCGCTGAACCCTCCGGATTTTCCCAAACCCCTTGCAAGGAATGGCACTTTATGATACCATGAAAGAAAATACGGTTGAAAGAAGGATATTCGATGAAATACTGGATTTCCGGCACCGGAGGAGAAAACGGCGGCTGTCCCCTGCCGTCCATCTGCCTGTATGATACGGAAGCGGCCAGGCCCAGCCTGTGGGAAAGCACGCTGTCCGGCCCCACCTGGCTGGATCTGTGGGAGGACAAGCTGCTTGCCGTGGGTGAACAGGAGGACAGCGGCTGCGTCTATCTGTTCCGACGGGAGGGCGACTGCTGCACCCTGCTGGACACCCGGCCCATTGACGGCACCTCATTCTGCCATCTGACCGTTTTCCCCAGGCACCGGGTGGTCGCCGGCGCCTGCTACGGCACCGGTCATGTCTTCACGCTGAAGATCACCGAAACCGGCTTCGGCGGCATGAAGAGCTGGATCCGGCAAAGCGATGAGCCCCTGACCCGTGCCCATTGCATCATCTGCGACAGCGCCGAAACCACCGCCTACACCGCCAACATCGCCCTGGACCGGCTGTACAGCTATGACATCGCTGAGGACGGCGCCCTGACAAACGAGCGGTATCTGCAGCTGCCCAAGGGCGAGGGCATCCGGCATCTGCTGCTGCGGGAGGACACCGGCATGCTCTACGCCACCACCGAATACTCCAACCGGATCCTCATCATCGATGTTTCCGGCAGCGAACCGGTCTTTCTGGGCGGCGTGGACGCGCTGGAGCCGGATTTTGCCATGCCCAGCTATCTGTCCGGCCTGTGCATGAACAGCGCCGGTACCCTGCTGTACGCCGCCAACCGGGGCGCCGATACCTTCTCGGTCTTCCGGGTGGAAGGAAAAGAGCTGCAGAAAGTCGCCGAGCGTCCCTGCTTCGGCAAATTCCCCCGGTCGCTGGCGCTGGTGGAAAATGAAACGGCCATCGCCGCCGCCAACCAGAACAGCAACAGCGTCATCTTCGTAGGGCTGGATCAGGACGGCATCCCCACCGAGCCCATCCGGGTGATCCCCTTCCTGAAGCCCATGTTCATCCGCCAGACCGACTGACTAAAAGGAGACCTTTCATGAACATTCAATACCTCGGCACCGCCGCCGCTGAAGGCTGGCCTGCCGTTTTCTGCAACTGCGACGCCTGCCTGGAGGCGGCAAAGCGGGGCGGCAAAAACATCCGTACCCGTTCCCAGACCCTGATCAACGATGATCTGCTGCTGGATTTCCCGCCCGACACCTACCTGCACAAGCTGCAGCAGGGGCTAGATCTGTCCAGAGTGGCCTACCTGTTCATCACCCACTGGCATATGGATCACTTCTATCCCCAGGAGCTGACCATCCGGGGCAGCGGCTACAGCCACAAAATGGCCAGCCAAGAGCTGAATATCTACTGCTCTCAGGACGCAAAGGACTTTTTCTTCAGCGGCGTCACCTGGGAGCTGGAGGAGGAATCCGCAAACGATCTGCACTGGCACATTCTGACTCCCTTTGAGCCGGTTCAGGCAGGACCCTACACCGTGACGCCCCTGCCCGCCCATCATATGAAGGAACGGCCCGGCTCCCAGCCCCTGTTCTATCTGATTGAAGAGGGGGATAAGTCTCTGCTCTACTGCCATGACACCGGCCGGTTCTCCGATGAGGTCTGGGACTTTCTGAAAAAGCGGCAGCGCCCGGTGGACATGATCAGCTTTGACTGCACTGGCGGGCCCATCGAAAACGGCCCCCGAAGCGGCCACATGGGCTACCCCGACGACATTCTGATCCGGGAGCAGCTGCGGGAGATCGGCATTTGCGATGACCACACTCTCTGCGTCGTCAACCATTTCTCTCACAACGGAGGCATGCTCCATGAGGAGCTGTGCGAAAAGCTGGAACCGCTGGGCTTCACGGTCTCCTATGACGGAATGAGGATCGAACTGTAAAGGAGCTGTTTCATGCCCTTTTATCATGGCTCCCCCACCCCGGGGCTGCAGCCCCGGGGTGGGGGAGCCGTCTTTCCTCCGGAGAAAG
>JAQXNQ010000103.1 GCA_029098085.1 Oscillospiraceae bacterium | reverse complement strand
AGGGGCTTGCTCCTTGCAGGTCCAGGGCAGCGCCCTGGTCGCTCTGGTACAACTTGCCCGGAAAGTAGCAAGAATGCCTGCATTCTTGCAGCTCAACGAAGTTGAGCGAGGAACCCTAGCTAGGGGTTCTCGTATGGATGGGGCCGGCTCGATGCCGGTTCCATCCATTTTTTCACGCTGTCTCTTCGTTTATGCAGTTTTTCCTGCAAACCACTTTTCTGCTTCAGCCCGCTCAGAGCGTCACGCTGCCCTCCAGCCGGATATCCCGGGAGGAGCTGCCCACCAGAAGGTCAAAGCGGCGGGTCTCCTGGTTGTTGACGGCGAAATGCTTGACGCAGGCGGCGATGTCGTTTTGCTGCAGGCCCTGAATCTCCGACACGCACATGGCGGCAATCAGGCAGGGATCCTCGGCCATATACTCAAAGCTTCTGCCGCCCAGAGGGGTCCGGTGAAGGTTGATGCCGGGGGAGAGGGAGACATCCTTGCCCCGGCCCCGCACCTCCCGGTCCAGAGCCAGACCGTTTTCGTAGGCCATGTCGGGGTTTCAGGTGGCCGCCACGGCGGTGATGCAGGGGAAGCTGGTGACCAGGTCGTCGCTGTGGCTGTCGTAGCCGCAGGTCATACGGTCAAATTCCGCCCGCACTCCGGTCACTGTAATCGGGGAGCAAACCGCAAAGGTCATTGCCAGATCCAGATTCGGTGAGAAGACGCGGGGCGCCGTGATCCGAAAGTCAGGAAACCTGCTGAGTTTGAATGGTGAGGTAGCTTCCGCAGAAAGTAACTCATCTGAGCCGAAAATCCCTGTTTAACAGC
Source organism: Oscillospiraceae bacterium (assembly GCA_029098085.1). Lineage (GTDB taxonomy): Bacteria > Bacillota > Clostridia > Oscillospirales > Ruminococcaceae > Faecivivens. The sequence goes on along the minus strand of JAQXNQ010000103.1, from coordinate 1,599 downwards.
ATCGCTGTCTATCAGGTCTGTTTGTGTTGTTCAGATGCCCCTTTTTGGAAAGCGGGCATCTTTTTTGTTTTGTGCGGCCGACAAAACGAAAGCTTTCCCAAACAAAGCGTCCGGCCTGGCCGGGCGGTGCGCTCCGGTTCTTCCTTCTGTGGCAATTCTTTTATGGCCGAAAAATCTAAGGAGGAAAACAAAAATGAGAGCACTGAAAAAATTCTGGCTGTTCTGACAGCGTCCGCTTTGCTGTTGGGCACACTGTCCGCCTGCGGCGGCGCTTCTTCCGCCTCTTCGAAGCCGTCTTCCGAAAGCTCCGCTTTCGTGAGCCCGTCTTCGGCCTCTGAGCCGGAGCCTTCCGCCGCTTCCTCGTCCGAAGCATCGCAGACGGAAGCAGCCGGCGAAAAGCGCACCGAGTATCCCCTGACCATCACGACCTACAACTACGAAGAGGAACCGGTGGAGGTGACCTTTGAGAAGGCGCCGGAGCGGGTTTATGCTCACTGTCAGGACAATATTGAGATTTTGCTGGCACTGGGCCTGGCGGACAGAATCATCTGCGCCAGCGGTCTGGACGGCGAAGTCCGGGCCGATCTGTCCGATGAATTCGCCAAAATCGATTACCGGGACAGCCTTGTCAGCAAGGAGGAGATGCTGGCTCTGGAGCCGGATTTCATCACGGCCTGGTACTCCACCTTTTCGGACAAGCGGCTGGGAGATGTGGATTTCTGGCAGGAACGGGATATCAACACCTATATGGCACTGAACAGCGGCTGCACCGGCCCTGCGGCGGATAATCCCCGTACGGTGGAAAACGAGTGTCAGGATATTCTGACGCTGGGCATGATTTTTGATGTGCAGGATCGGGCCGAAGCACTGGTGGAAGAAATCCACAGTGAGCTGGAAAACATTGAAAAATATCTGACGGACAGAGACCGTCTCAGTGTGGCTGTGCTGGAGGATGAAGGCGGCAGCTACCGCGTGTACGGTGAGGATACGCGGGGCGGTGATGTGGCCATCTGCGGCGGCGCGGAGCTGTGCGTGGGCAAGCATGGGGAAAACGGCAACATCAGCGCCGAGGATCTGATTGCGGCCAACCCCGATGCCATCTTCATGGTCTGGTACGACGGCTATACTGTGGGCGATGTGGATTACGCCGGAGAACAGGCAGTGGAACTGATTACGGAGAACCCCGTCTTTTCCAGCCTGGATGCGGTACAGAACGGCCGGGTCTATCCCATTAACCTGATGTATATTTACTGCAGTGGTATGAACACGCTGGATGGCGTGCTGACCTTTGCCCAGGATCTTTATCCGGAGCTTTACCAGTGAGGATGAGATAATGGCGGATTTTGTCAGGCAGTCCTGCAAAAAGACGGGACTGGATTTGAAAAACGGCCTGTTTCACGGCAGGCCCATCTACTGGATTGCCTCACTGCTCCTGCTGGCGGTGCTGGTTCTGTCCCTGCTCTGTCCGGTTAGAATCTTGCGGAAAGCGAAGGAAACTCGGGTAAAACTTTCTTTGCCTTGGCAATCCAACGAAACATCGTTCTGCGTTTGTGCAAACCGCTGACAGACACTGCCTTTATCGACAAGCAAAAGCCGAAC
>JAQXNQ010000102.1 GCA_029098085.1 Oscillospiraceae bacterium | reverse complement strand
CCGCGGCTGATTTTTTCATCTTTTGCACGTACGTCCAGATAGATTTGGTCGGCAGTGGGATGATCAGTTCTGGCATTCACAGCATCCAGCACCAATTGCCGCTGCCTGGAATTTCGTTGAATTTTCATCTTGCCACCTTCTTTTATGTATAATAATAGGACTTAGTACTATTATTATATTCCGAAATCTGTGAAAAGTCAATATTCAATATTCAATATTCTCTGTGAAACGCAGAGCATGCCCTGTTCATCCGCGGCATGCTGGATCCGACAGAAGGGGAACTGATCCAGAGCGCCAATAATTTTGCCGGGGATTACGGCCAGCTGCTGGAAGCCTGCTGCAGTGTGCAGGATCAGATCATCCAGCCGGAACCCCGCCGAGAAACCATGGCCGGAGAGACAATGCCGTGCGGGGATGTTTTGGAGGAAACCACACGGTTCCGGGACTTCAAAAAAGCCGGCGCCGAAGGCATTCTGCAGTGCAAAATCCGCTCCGTAATTCTGCCGCTCCTGGCCGACCACGTGCTGCGGGAGGCGAACCACTACATCCGCCTGCTGCGGTAGGGCGGTGGCAGGCAAAGTGAGACCGCTTCGAAACGTCTTTCCCGAAAAACACGTCCTTCGGACGGGATTCCGGAGGGCATCATTGAATCCGTTGACGTCCTCTTTTGCTTGCGCACGCCGAAAATGACGCAAATCAATCCTTTTTGAATGCGCTTGCGTCATCCGCAGCACGACGCATCGGTCATTTTCATAAAATAAGGGCAAAATAAGGGCCATTCGAGTGGATTTTGCAAAGAAACGATACAAGATAATTACATATTATTCTATATTATTCCATTTTTAGCTGCCCGATTCGATGCGTCAGTCGAAGGAATATGCTTCTCATGACGCAAGAACAGTTTTTCATAGTCGTTTTGCGTCATTTTCGCGTTGCGGAAATAATTTCCGGATTTCAGCATCGCAGTGCAGTGAAGAAATCAGCAAATTTACTTTCTGCCCGGACAATGATATAATGAAGCAAACGCGAAACAACCGAACGAGGAGCCCAAGAGGAACGAATATGAAACGAATTCAGATTATCGAAGACGATGAAGCCATCCGCACGGAACTGAAAACCCTGCTGCGGACCAACGGGTACCAGCCGGTGGATGAACCGCCCTGCGACCTGATCCTGATGGACGTGAACCTGCCGGGCGAAAGCGGCTTTTCACTCTGCCGGAAGCTGCGGCAGACCTCCGCCACACCGGTAATTTTCCTGACGGCGCGGGACACCCCGGAAGACGAGCTGCTGGCCTTCAGCGTGGGCGGCGACGACTTCATCCGCAAACCATACAATTCCGCCGTCCTGCTGGCACGGATCAGCCGCATGCTGAAAACCGCTGCCGGCGACACCTTGAACGTCCGGGGCCTGACCCTGGATCTGCCGGGAATGAAAGCCGTCTTCAACGGCCAGGCTGCGGAGCTGACGAAAAACGAGGCCCGCATTCTCTGGTGCCTGATGCAGAAAGACCTCTGCACCCGGGACGAGCTCATCGAAGATCTGTGGGCAGGCGGCATGTACATCGACGGCAACACGCTGTATGTCAACATCGGAAGACTCCGGGAAAAGCTGGGCCAGATCGGCGCGGCGGATTTTGTGCGCACGGTGCGCGGCGTGGGGTACCGGTTATGAGTTTTCGGGAGTATCTCGGCGCAAAATCCGTCCTCCTGTGCCTGACGGGAATCGGGGGATTGTATCTGGCCATGGTGTTTTATTTTTGCGGGTTATCTGGGTCTCTGGTTGGAATTCTGCTGGGAAGCGGCCTGCTGCTGGCGGCCGCAGGCTTTGTGGTCGGCTGGCAGCGGGCCGACCGGCGGCTTCGGAGGCTGCGGAGCCGGCTGGATGCGTTGCCGGAAAAATACCTGATCGGGGAAACCATGGATCTGCCCGCAGATCCGCTGGAGCGGGAATACTTCCAGATGATGAAGGAAATCTCCCGCTCGGCCATCGGTGCGGTGGAGCAGGCACGCGGAGAAAAACAGGATTACTGTGACTATGTGGACCGCTGGGTCCATGAGATCAAAACGCCTCTCACCGCCTGTGCGCTGATTCTGGCCAACGGAGGCGAGCCGGCTAAGCTGCGGCGGGAGCTGCGCCGGGCGGACAACCTGACGGAGACGATCCTGACTTATGCCAAGCTGGGAACCGCCGAAAAGGATACCCAGATCAGCCGGACGGACCTGCGGACCGCCTGTGACCCGGCGGTCCGCGAGGAGATGGAGCTGCTGATCGGTGCGGGAATCAGCATTTCCATCGAAGGGGATTCTGCAGTCTATACGGACGGGAAGCTGCTGGTGTTCATCCTGAAGCAGCTTCTGATCAACTGTGCCAAATACTGTCCCGGCTGTCAGGTACGCATCACGCTGGAAGGGGACAGCCTGACTTTCGAGGACAACGGCGTGGGGATTCCGGCCCATGAACTGGCCAGAGTGACGGAGCGAGGCTTCACCGGTGCGGCAGGACGAAGCCACGGCCAGAGCACCGGCATGGGGCTGTACATCGTCAGCCAGCTCTGCAAACGGCTGAACATTAGCCTTGCGATCGAGTCGGAGGAGCACTGCTTCACCCGGTTTACGCTGCGGCTGCCGGCGGGGAAGGCAGAGAACCCGGCGGGGGAAATCTCACAAAACTGTTAGATTTCATGGAAGCTGTGTTAGAACAAATGGAGACCTTTTGCGGTACAATGGCTGCGAAAGGGGAGATGAAATATGAATCCATTACTTGAAATTAAAAATGTAACCAAATACTACGGCAGCGGGGATGCGGTTTCCAGAGC
>JAQXNQ010000101.1 GCA_029098085.1 Oscillospiraceae bacterium | reverse complement strand
GAAGAGCTTTCCGGCATCGAGATCCGCTATGATCTGAAGCCGGAGGAAGCGCGGGCGGCCATGAAGGCCTTCCAGCGGAAAAATCTCTTCAAAAAGAACATGATCTATACGGCGGTGCTGGGCGTGCTGGCGCTTCTGTATCTGCAGGCCGTCATCCGCAACCCGGATTACTCCATGGGAAAGGTGCTGGGCGTCTTTTCGGTGGTGGTCATCGCCCTGCTCTGGTATCTGCCGGCGCGGCATATCAACCAGACCGTCAAGGGAATCGCCCTGTCCACCGACACCTTCACCATCGAGATCAGCGAGGTAGGCTTCCTGATCCGCGAGGAAGGCGGAAAATATCTCGTTCGGTACAACACGCCCACGGTTTTTGTTCTGGAGCTGGAGGAGGTCTTTGTGGTCTGCGTCAGCCGGGAGAAGATGTTTGCCATCCCGAAGCGGTGCGTGCCGGAAGAGGAGATGGAGCAGGTCAAACAGCTGATGAAGGATGGATTGGGGAGCAAGTACGAGAACTGGATCAGGTCCTGAGCTTGCTTTTTGCTGAAGAAAGAGAAAGGAGATGCCGCCCTCAGCAGGCGGCTGACACAGAATGCCTACAGATCAGAATCTGCCAAGCATGGAAGGTACGAAGATTGTCACGGTGGATCTGGACAAGGAGATGCGCAAGTCGTTCCTGGAATACTCCATGAGCGTCATCGTATCCCGTGCCCTGCCCGATGTGCGGGACGGCCTGAAGCCCGTTCACCGGAGAATCATCTACACCATGTATGAGGGCGGCATCACCCCCGACCGGCCCCACAAGAAATGCGCGGCCACCGTCGGTGATGTGCTCGGTAAATATCATCCCCACGGCGACGCCAGCGTATACGACGCCTTGGTTCGTCTGGGACAGGATTTTTCCCTGCGGTATCCGCTGATTGACAAGCACGGCAACTTCGGTTCCATCGACGGTGACCCGCCTGCGGCCTACCGGTATACCGAGGCCCGCATGAGCCGTCTGGCCATGGCCATGGTCACCGATATTGGCAAGGATACCGTGGACTTCATGCCCAACTACGACGACAACCATCAGGAGCCCAAGGTGCTTCCCAGCCGGTTCCCCAACCTGCTGGTCAACGGCTGTACCGGTATCGCCGTCGGCATGGCCACCAATATTCCGCCCCATAATTTCGGGGAAACGGTCGGCGCGATTCTGGCGCAGATCGACAATCCGGACATCACGCTGGACGAGCTGATGGTGCACATCAAGGGCCCGGATTTTCCCACCGGCGGCATCATCATGGGCCAGAGCGGCATCCGTTCCGCCTACGGCACCGGCCGGGGCAAGGTCACCCTGCGGGCCCGGGCCGAGATCGAAGAGGATGACCGGGGCCGCAGCTCCATTGTGGTCACCGAGATCCCTTACATGATCAACAAGGCCCGGATTCTGGAAAACATCGCCGATCTGGTCAAGGAAAAGCGGATTGACGGCATCTCGGTGATCCGGGATGAATCGGACCGCAACGGTCTGCGGATGGTGTTTGAGATCAAGCGGGACGCCTCTCCCCAGATCGTGCTCAACCAGCTGTATCACTACTCCTCTCTGCAGGAGACGGTGGGCGTCATCATGCTGGCGCTGGTGGACAATCAGCCCAGGGTCATGACCCTGAAGGAGATCATTCAGCATTACATTGACTTCCAGGGCGAGGTCATCACCCGCCGTACCCGATACGATCTGAAAAAGGCGCGGGAGCGGGCTCACATTCTGGAAGGCCTGAAGATTGCACTGGATTTCATCGACGAGGTCATCCGGATTGTCCGCACCTCCAGAGATATTCCCGCCAGTAAGCAGGCTCTGATGGAGCGGTTCGGCCTCAGCGATCTGCAGGCCGCCGCCATCGTAGCCATGCGCATCGGACAGCTGTCCGGTCTGGAACGGGCCAAGATCGAGGAAGAGCTGGCCGATATCATGGGCAAGATCCATGAGTACGAGGCCATTCTGGGCGATTACAGCCTGGTCATGGAGATTCTGAAAAAGGAGCTCACCGAGTACAAGGACAAGTTCAGCGATGAACGCCGCACCGAGATCCGCGCGGTGGAGGGCGAGGTTGACATCGAGGATCTGATCCCGGTGGAGGACTGCGTCGTCACCCTGACCCATTTCGGCTATGTCAAGCGGCAGCCCAGTGATTCCTACAAGCTGCAGAAGCGGGGCGGCAAGGGCATTTCCGGCATGAAGCAGCGGGAAGAGGATTTTGTGGAGGAGCTGTTTGTGGCGTCCTCCCATGACAATATCCTGTTCTTCACCAATCAGGGCCGGATGTTCAAGCTGAAATGCTATGAAATCGCCGAGGGAAGCCGCAATTCCAGAGGCGTCAACATCATCAACCTGCTGCCGCTGGGCCCCGATGAAAAGGTCACCTCCCTGATGAAGGTGAAGGAGTTTGACGACCGGCATTATCTGGTTATGGTCACCAAACAGGGCCTGATCAAGCGGACCAGCCTGTCCGCCTACCGGAATATCCGGAAATCCGGCCTGATTGCCATCGGACTCGTCGACGGAGACGAGCTGGCCTATGTGCGGCTGACCGACGGCAGCCGGGAGCTGCTGATCGCCACCCACAACGGCATGGCCATCCGCTTCCCCGAGGAGGATGTCCGCCCCATGAGCCGGACCGCCATGGGCGTCAAGGCCATTCACCTGCGGGGGGATGACTATGTGGTCGGCATGGGCGCCGTAAGAGAAGGCGCCTGCGTCATGACGGTCACCGACAAGGGTCAGGGCCGCCGGACTGCCATTGAGGAATATCCCTCTCAGAGCCGCAACGGCTTCGGCAAGATCAACTACAAGGTCAGTGAGGCCAAGGGCCATGTCTGCGGCGTCAAGATTGTGGACGATGAGGACGATCTGATCCTGATCTCCACCGACGGCGTGATCATCCGCATCGCCGTGACCGATGTGAACATCATGTCCCGCTACGCTTCCGGCGTCCGGGTCATGCGGCTGGCGGAAAACGACCGGGTAGTGACTTTTGCCCGCACCGATCACGCGGACGAGGAGACCGAGCCGGTGGAAAAGCCCTCTGCCGAGGAAATGGCCGAAGAGCTTCAGCAGGCGGAAGCTCTGGAGGAGCTTGAAGAGTCGGACAGCGCGGCGGAGGAGACCGGCGGGGAACTGGACGTATAACCTTTGATCCGGCTTCATATCCTGTTTCATAGCCTTTTTGGAAAAGGAGTGAAACCGGAATGAAGCTGCTGATCACCCGGTTGAGGATTCCCCGGCCGGCAGAACACAAAGGCCGGCCATCCCACCGGCGGCATAAGGTCCTGACTGTATTGCTGGGCACTGCTTTGACATTGGGGGTCTGCCTGGCGGCAGAGAGCATCCCCCGCAGAAAGGCAGTGCCCGCTTCTGTTCCGGCACAGGAAGGGAAGGCCCTGCCTGTCATCTGCTACAGCCAGGTGCTGACCGATGGGGAGAAGGGCGGAAAACGGACGGTCTCCGCCGACATGCTGCGGCAGGATCTGGCCTGGCTGGCGGATCACCGCTGTGAAACGGTCAGCTGCAGCGATGTGATCGGCTTTGCCCGGGGGCTGGAGCAGCTGTCGGAAAAGCCGGTGCTGCTGCTGTTCGACGGCAGCTGGGAGACCATTCTGACCGCCGTGCTGCCGCTGCTGGAGGAGCAAAGCGCCAAAGCCGCCGCCGTCATCTGCGGCAGCGATGCGGATCTGTATTCCGCTCAGGTGCCCAAAAAAGAGGAGGACGCCCGTCTCAGCTGGAACGAGATCCGGCTGCTGGATCAGTCGCCGCTGGTGGAGCTGGTCAGCGGCAGCTATGACCTGCGGCAGGAAAAGGGAAGCAGCGGCCGCCGGGGCGTTTCGATGCTGCGGAAGGAAGGTTTTGAAACCTACCGTGCCTTTCTCGCCGATGATCTTTTGACGCTGCAGAACCGGATGAACGAGGAGCTTTCCCACGACGCGTCGGTTTTCTGTTATCCTTTTGGAGAAAAAAGCGAAGAGAGCGAAGCGGTTCTCAAAGACCTGGGCTTTCTGATGACCCTGTCAGAGGGGGAGGGCATTGCCCGCATCAGCGATAAAAACAGTCTGTTCGGCATTCCCTTTACGGTGCGGGAGCCGGAGCAGACAGCGGAAGAATTCTTTGGACAAATCGGGCTGGAGGAACCACTGGCCTGAGGGAAGGACGGGACGTGGAAAATCTTTCAAACATTTCAGTGATCCGGGACATCATGGAGCGGTTCGGCTTTTCGTTTTCCAAGTCTCTGGGGCAGAATTTTCTGGTGAATCCCAGCGTCTGCCCCAGAATCGCCGAAATGGGCGGCGCCGATAAAGAGACCGGCGTGCTGGAGATCGGCACCGGCTTCGGCGTGCTGACCCATGAGCTGGCCCTGCGGGCCAGAAAGGTGGTGGCGGTGGAGCTGGACAGCCGGCTGCTTCCGGTGCTGGCCTATACCCTGCAGGAGCACCACAACCTGACGGTGCTCAACGAGGATATTCTGAAGGTGGATCTGCCGGCCTTGTTTGAGCGGGAGTTTTCCGGCATGGAGGTGGTGGTCTGCGCCAATCTTCCCTACTACATCACTTCGCCCATTCTCATGGCGCTGCTGGAGCAGCGGCTCCCCATCAAGGCCATCACGGTCATGGTGCAGAAGGAAGCAGCCGACCGGCTCTGCGCGCCCATGCCGTCCCGGGAATGCGGCGCGGTGACGGCAGCGGTGCGGTATTACAGCACCCCCAAAACCCTGTTTCCCGTCAGCCGGGGCAGCTTCATGCCGCCGCCCAATGTGGACTCCGCCGTGATCCGGCTGGACATCAAAAAAGAGCTTCCTCTGGAAGGGGAGGCGGAAAAACGGCTGTTTGCGCTGGTGCGGGGTGCTTTTTCCCAGCGGCGCAAAACGCTGCAGAATACCCTTTCCTCCTCTTTGGGGCTCGGGAAGCCCGTCATCGCCGGGGCGCTGGAGCAGATCGGCGTCAAGACCACGGCCCGGGCGGAGGAACTGTCGCTGGAGCAGCTGATTGCCCTTTCTCAGACGCTGGGAGAGGAAATGATCCCTGTACAGAAGGAGAAGTGAAGATGAACGTAAACGTGACTAAGGGCCGTCCCGAGGATTATGCCGACATCATCGATTTCGGCAATATGGTCTTCGGCGAGGATTTCAGGGCAATCCAGCCCAAGCTGTACGAGGATCGCCCCCATATGGCCAAGGAGCATCATCTCGTCTGGGAGGACGGTCGGATCAAGGCCATGGTGGGCAGCTTTCCCATTACGCTGCAGGTGGCCGGCAGGACAATTCCCGTCCGGGGGATCGGTACCGTGTCGGTGCATCCCTATGCCCGCAGCAAGGGGTATATGAAGCTGCTGATGGCCAATGCGCTGCAGGAGGCGGAGCAGGAGGGCGCCGCCCTGATGGTGCTGGGCGGACGCCGGCAGCGGTACGAGCATTTCGGCTTTACCAAATGCGGCACGGCTTTCTGCTTTGGTCTGAATCCGGTGGTCCGGCGGCAGCTGAAGCACATTCCCAGCGACGAGGTGCAGCTGCTTCCTCTGGGGGACAACAAGGAGTACCTGCGGGACTGCGTGCAGCTCTGGGAAAGCCAGCCCATGGCGGCCGTCCGCCGTCCGGAGAATTTTTGCGCGACGCTGCAGACCGGCGCCGGCACCGGGTATGTGATCCTGCTCCGGGGTGAGTTTCTGGGCTTCTGCTCGATGCACAAAGGGGATAAAAGCGGCTATGTCAGCGAGCTGTTTCTGAAGGAGTACAGCTTCTCCGCCAACGTGGCCATGAAGCTCTGCGAGGAGATGGCCATGCCCTTCTCCGTCTTTGCCTTTCCCCATCAGACCGGCCTGATCCATGCGCTGAACCTGATCGCCGAATCGGCGTCCTGCGATTCTTCTCCCAGCTTCAATGTGCTGGACTATCCCAGGGTGATCGAGGCCTTCCTGACCCTTAAAGGGATGAACACTCCGCTGGCCGACGGACGGCTGGTCCTGGAGGTGACCGAAAAGGGCCGCTACGCCATTGAGGTGCAGCAGGGGAGGGTTACCGTCACCGAAACGGAGGACAAGCCGCTGATTGCGCTGCCCCATCTGCAGATGATGTGCTGGCTGTTTTCTCCCTTCGGACAGTTCGGCGGACAGGTGCAGACCTCTGAGACCCGCAGCTGGCTGCCCATTCCGCTGTATCTGCCGGGCTGTGACGACGTTTGACAGATCCGTTCTTTCCGCTGCTGCCAGCTTTATCGGCGGCAGCGGAAGCGGCTGTTTTGCCGCTAAAAAAACTTTCAGAAAATTTCAGAAATCTATTGACAAGAAGCCTTGTCTGTGATAATATAATATACGTTCCTGCCGCGTCAATCGACAGGAGTGGAAAATGGCGGTATAGCTCAGTTGGCTAGAGCATTCGGTTCATACCCGAAGTGTCACCGGTTCGAATCCAGTTACCGCTACCATCGGCCCGTTGGTCAAGAGGTTAAGACACGGCCCTTTCACGGCTGTAACGCGAGTTCGATTCTCGCACGGGTCACCAGAAGACTGTCCTGCAAACGTGGGGCAGTCTTTTTCTGTTTTTCGGCAGAGTTTTGTTGTCAACCGGTTTCGGGTCTGCTATAATCAAACTATCCACAGGTCTGTCCGCGTGCTGAAAAGGCTCTCTGTGGAGCGCGTCCGCAGAACCGTATTTGCCGGGAGAAAGGAATGGTCGTTTTGGGAAAATATGAAGCCTTCCGGGAGCAGTATCCGGAATTTATTTATGAGCGGTATGAGATTGAGGAGTCTCCCGGTCAGGTCACGCTGACCTTCCGTTTTTCGGTGCCGGGACTGCGGGATTTCGCTCCCCGGTGGACCCTTCCCATGCCGGAGCAGCCGGTGCTGCGTCCGTCGGATCCGGTTTTCCGGAATCTGGTGTTTTCTCTGGGGCTGGTGGAGCTGATCAGCTACTGGAAAATCGCCTGCCCGCCGCTGGTACGGATCCGCTGCGGCGGCCTGACTGAGGAGCAGTGCCTCTGGTGGAAGCAGCAGTATCTATCCGGCCTGGGGGAGTTTTTCTACAAAAACGGCATTGACGCCCATCTGGAGGATTTCATGGAGATCCGTCCGGAGGGAGAGCGGATTCCGGCAGGCAGCGCCTCTCTTCCTCTGCACGGCAGCATGATTCCCGTGGGCGGCGGCAAGGACTCCATCGTGACGCTGGAGCTGCTGAAAGGCAGCCGGGCGGACAACTGCTGCTATATGATGAATCCCCGGGGCGCCACCCTGAAGTCGGCAGAGCTGGCCGGGTATGGGCAGGAGCAGATTGTCGGCGTTCACCGGACGCTGGATCCCAACATGCTGGAGCTGAACAAGTTGGGCTATCTCAACGGCCACACACCTTTTTCGGCGCTGGTGGCTTTTTCCGGGGTACTGATGGCGGCAGTGTACGGGAAGAAATATGTGGTGCTGTCCAACGAATCCAGTGCCAATGAGTCCACCGTGGCCGGCAGCAGTGTCAACCACCAGTACTCCAAGAGCTTCCAGTTCGAGGAGGACTTCAACCGCTACGAACGGGACTATATTGGCAGCGGCGTGCGGTATTTCAGTCTGCTGCGCCCCTGGAG
>JAQXNQ010000100.1 GCA_029098085.1 Oscillospiraceae bacterium | reverse complement strand
GTCGGACATGGCCAGCATGCCCACGCACCGGCCGTCTTCCGCAGCCAGAATAGAGGCTTTGCCCTGCCCGCGCAGCTCTTCCAAGGCTTCCTGAATCTTCGGATCGATCCGGACGCCGGACTCCATCAGAAAGCTCTCGCTGCCGCACAGCAGCTTCTTTCCGTTCACCTCCGCGCAGACGCCTTTACCGGCGGTCATCCTGAAGGCATCGGATTCCGGAACAGGCACATCCCGCTCTCCGGCACAGGCGGCAATGGCTTTCCCCAGCGGATGCTCACTTTTGGCTTCTGCGGAGGCGGCCATGGAAAGCAAAGCGGTTTCATCAACAGCAGGATCAAAGGAAAGGATATCGCTGACCGCCAGACGGCCATAGGTCAGGGCGCCGGTCTTGTCAAAGGCGATGGTGTCAACCCTGCCCATCTTCTCCAGCGCTTCACCGGATTTGATGATGACGCCGTGCCGGGTGGCCTGGCCGATGGCGGCCATGATGGCGGTGGGCGTCGCCAGCACCAGCGCGCAGGGGCAGAACACCACCAGAACCGTCACAGCCCGCACGATGTCCTTCGTTGCAAACCCCGCAAGAACGGCGATGAGCAGCGCAGCGGGCACCAGCCAGCTTGCAGCCTTGTCCGCAATTCTCGCCATGGGCGCTTTTTTGTCCTCGGCCTCCTGCACCATGCGGATCAGCTTTTGCAGGGAGCTGTCGTGACCTACCCTGGTGGCCTGCATGTCGATGGCGCCGAAGCGGTTCATGGTGCCGCAGAATACTTCTTCGCCCGCCGCCTTATCCACGGGCAGGGATTCGCCGGTCATAATGGACTGATCCACGGAAGTCTCGCCGCTGAGGATGATACCGTCCACGGGAATCGTCTCGCCGGGCAGAATCCGCAGCGTATCTCCCTCGCAAATTTCCTCCGCCGGAATCTCTTCCACCTGCCCATCCCGGATGCGTCTGCCCCGGGTGGGAGCCAAAGAGATCAGCTTTTTCAATCCCTTCTTGGCCCGCTCGGTGGTCATATCCTCCAGAATGGCACCGATGGCCATGATAAAGGCCACCTCTCCGGCTGCGAACAGATCCCCGATGGCGACGGCCGCAAACATGGCAATGACGATCAGCAGGGCGGAGGAAATCTTGCTGATGCCCGGATTATGAATGACCCGCCACACCGCCAGATACAGCAGCGGGATGCCGCTGATCACAACCGTGACCCAGGCCGGGTCAACCGGCAGCTCCACGCCGACCCTCGGCAGCACAAAGCTGAGCACCAGAAAGACGCCGCCAATCAGCGTGGCGGGAATACCGGCCAAAAGGCCGTTGATTTTCCTGATCATACAGATTCCTCACTTCTCTTGACATCGTGCGCTTTTCAGCGTACAATTTATACGATACAAGACATCTTGTCCGATATCTATTGTATCGCATTCTGGCAGGGAAGCAAGAATCAAAAGCTTCCGGATGTACGATACCGAACATTTTTTGAAATCTGTACGGGAGGAAGGCCATGGACAGGCGGCAGCAGAAAACCAGAGAGGCAATTTTTCAGGCGTTCAGCACCCTGCTGGAAAGCAAGCGCTTTGAAAACATCACGGTACAGGAGATCATCGATCAGGCCAACATCGGAAGAAGCACCTTTTATGCTCATTTTGAGACCAAGGACGCGCTGCTGAGGGAAATGTGCACCGACATTTTTCATCACGTTTTCACCCGGCAGCTGTCCCGGGAAGCGGATCACGACTATTCCGCCGGCAGCCGGAGTCTGGAAATGAAGCTGGCGCATATTCTGTATCATCTTCGGGAAAACAAGCTCAATCTGAAGGGCATTCTCCGCAGCGAAAGCGGAGAGCTGTTCATGAAATTTTTCAGGGAGTATCTCTGCGATATGTTCCAGCGATATCCGGAGGAATTTCATGCGGAGGTGCCGCAGGATTACCTGCTGCATCACCTTGCGGGCAGCTTTGCCGAAACGGTCAAATGGTGGGTTTCAAAGGACATGAAGCCCGCCCCGGAGCAGGTCGCCGGCTATTATATGGCGGTCAACCGGCCCAACAGAACATAGAAATCCGTCCATACAGACCAGGCGGCTGTATGGACGGATTTTCCTTTCTTTCAAGTCTCGTTTCAAGACTGGCGCTTAGCTCCACAAAATAAAATCCGCCCTGATTGGATGTAAACAAATCCGCCAGCCTTGTCAGATACTCTCTCTCCTGTGGACTATCAAAGGCACAGACATAGGTGAAGATCAAGTCCACATCATGCTTCACTGCAAGTTCAAACGCCTTTTCCCGAAAAAACATATTGAATTCTCTCTGCGCCGGCGTTGCAAAACCGAATATCCTGTCCGATACTTCGATGCTGTCGTGATTCATCATCATATTGTACTTCAGTTTATCCCGCAGACTTTCCGCGACCGTCATTTTTCCAACTGCCTGAGGGCCGCATATGACAATCAGGTTGGCCGTCGCCATCCCTCCTTCGATATCCTTATGATCTGGACAACAGGCACACGACTTCTGTATGATGCGTCCAGGGGAACATGTCCACCGGCTGG
>JAQXNQ010000099.1 GCA_029098085.1 Oscillospiraceae bacterium | reverse complement strand
CCCCATTCCCCGCTCCATCGAGCAGAATCTGGGCTGCCTCAGGGCCTGGCAGGAGCATCTGCAGCAGGACGGAACCGCCTTCGACAGCTTCGACTTCGACTACTATCTGGGCCGCGCCCACTACGGCGACCCCGGCTACTGCGGCATCGCAAAGATCATGGACCGGGACATCGACCATCTGCCCGCTCTGGGACTGAACGGCATTCTCAGCTGTCAGGAGCTGCGGGCCTTCTATCCCACCGGCCTGCCCTGCTATCTGCTGGGCCGCAAGCTCTGGGACAGCAGCCTGAGCTATGACCAGATCGCCGACGAGTACTTCTCCGCCGCCTACGGCAAGCTGGGCGGAGAGGTGCGTGCCCTGTTTGAGGCGGTGTCCGACTGCTTTGATGTGGACTTCTGGTTCCACGGCCGTGCCGAGGCCCGTCCCGGCCTGCCGGAGCGGATGAAGCAGGCCCTGCCCCTGGCGGACAAGGCCCGCGCCCTGGCCGAGGCCTTCATCCCCGAGAATGACTGCGAAAAGACCTCCCGGATGCACCTGATGCTGTACGGAGAGTACCTGACCCTCTACACCAACGCCCTGATCGCCTGCGCCGAGGGGGATGTGGAGAGAGGACAGGCCCTCTGGGATCAGTTCGCCGCCTTCCTGCAGGAGAGCGAGGCCGCCCTGCAGCCGGCCATGGACGCCTACCGGGTACAGGCCATTGCCCGCAATTTCTTTTTCAGAAAATAAAGGAGGAGCATCATGAAACAGCCCTATTTTTCCTATGACCGGGAGGCCCTGGCGGCCAGCCCGAAGATCCCCCTGAAAATCATGGCGGACAACGCCGCCGTTTTCGAGGAAATGGCCGCCGAAATGGCCGACACCATCGAAGCCAACAACGCCGAGGGCAAAAAGACCGTCTTCATCTGCCCGGTGGGGCCGGTGGGTCAGTATCCCTATTTTGTGAAGATGGTCAACGGCCGCCGCATCTCGCTGCAGAACACCTGGTTCATCAACATGGACGAGTATCTGGACGACGACAGGCAGTGGATCAGCCCGGACGATCCCCTGAGCTTCCGGGGCTTCATGCAGAACGAGGTCTACGGCCAGATCGATTCCGACCTTCTGATGCCCGAGTGCCAGCGGGTCTTCCCCGACCCGAAGGATCCCGGCGCCATCGAGAAGCTCATCGATGAGCTGGGCGGCGTGGACATCTGTTTCGGCGGCATCGGCATCAACGGCCATGTGGCCTTCAACGAGGCGGATGACAGCCTGACCCCCGACCAGTTCCGCGCCCTGCCCACCCGGGTGCTGCCCATCAGCGCCACCACCCGCACCGCCAACGCCATCGGCTCTCTGAACGGCGCCATCGACGCCATGCCCGACTACTGCATCACCATCGGCTTTGTGGACATCTGGAAGGCGAAGAAGATCCGGCTGGGCTGCTTCCGCGACTGGCATCGGGCCGTCGTCCGGCAGGCCTGCTACGGTGAGGAGACCGCCCACTTCCCGGTCTCCCTGCTCCAGAGCCACCCCGATGTGCTGCTGCGGATCACCGAATTCGTCGCGGCGCTGGAATGAGATGAGAAAGACGGAGGAGAATGCGGTGTCCCGGGCGGCCGGTGACCGCCCCTACAGCCGAAACAGCGTACAAACCCTTCTCCTCCGCAGCTTCCCGACAAGAAAGGAGTTATGAAATATGCTGGTTCCTCTTCGCCCCCTTCTGGAGGCAACTGACAAATACGGCTACGCTCAGGGCGCATTCAACGTCAACGCGGTGGCGCAGGCCAAGGCGGTCATCGAAGTGCACGAGATGTTCCGCTCCGCCGCCATTCTGCAGGGCGCCGACCTTGCCAACGGCTTTATGGGCGGCCGGGGCGATTTCCTGAACGCCACCCTGGAGGACAAAAAGCGGGGCGCCCGGAACATCGCCGCCGCCGTCCGCAAATACGGCGAACACTCCCCCATCCCAGTGGTGCTCCATCTGGATCACGGCAAGGACTTTGACTCGGTCAAGGCCGCTGTGGACGGGGGCTACACCTCGGTCATGATCGACGGCTCCTCTCTCCCCTTTGAGCAGAACGTGGAGCTGACCCGGGAGGTCGTCAAGTATGCCCATGCCCGCGGCGTCACGGTCGAGGGCGAGCTGGGCGTGCTGGCCGGCGTGGAGGATCACGTCTTCGCCGGGTCTTCCACCTACACCAACCCCATGGACGCGGTGAAATTCTTCCGCCAGACCGGTGTGGACTGCCTGGCCATCTCCTACGGTACCATGCATGGCGCCGCCAAGGGCAAGGATGTCCAGCTCCGCCGGGAGATCCCCATCGCCGTCAAGGAATGCCTGCGCCATGAAGGCATCTTCGGTGTGCTGGTGTCCCACGGCTCCTCCACCGTTCCCCAGTACATCGTCCGGGAGATCAACGCTCTGGGCGGCAACATCCAGAACGCCTACGGCATCTCCGCCGCCCAGCTGAAGGCCGCCATCCCCTGCGGCATCGGCAAGATCAACGTGGATACCGACATCCGGCTGGCCGCCACCCGCAATATGCGGGAGTACTTCGCCGCCCATCCGGAAAAGCAGTCCTCTCCCTCCATCGGCCCCATCTGGCAGCTGCTGGATCAGAAGCGGGAGGCCTTTGACCCCCGCGCCTTCCTGACCCCCATCATGGACACCCTGATGTACGGCGACATTCCCGACAGCGATGTGGCCGACATCATCGACTGCGTCGAGCGGGGTGTCAAGGAGGTCGTCGGCACTCTGATCGTCGAGTTCGGCTCCTACGGCAAGGCTCCGCTGGTGGAGCAGGTGACGCTGGAGGAAATGGCGGAAAGATATAAGAAGGGATAATCTCACAGACATGACAAACGGCGGCAGGGGATCCTGCCGCCGTTTCAGGCTGTTGAAAAAGTGGTTTGCGCAAGAAAAAGTTGCACAAAAGAAGCAATGTGTATGCCCGCTGGAAGCGGGCATGGCTTTGTCCAGTTGGTATCTTGCGGCCTGCGGGCCGCGCTTTTTTATGATTTATTGTCCGCGCCGGGCGCGGAAGAGCAGGATTTCGCGCTCTGCGGAAGGTTTGACCGCAGGTCATACCGAGGCGACACAGGGCGCTGCCAGACTAAGGCCGAAGGCCGTGTCCGGGACCTGCAAGGAGCAAGCCCCTTGACCCATAATCCTTGGCAAAGGTCG
>JAQXNQ010000098.1 GCA_029098085.1 Oscillospiraceae bacterium | reverse complement strand
AGAGGAGGGAAAACAGTCCCGGCTCTTCCAGCCAGTCCAGCCGCAGGACGATGGTGTCCCCCTCGCTGGAAATGGGCAGGGCAAGCAGCTGCTCCGGCTCTGCCATGCCGGTTTCGCCGTTCAGAGCGGGCTTTCCCTCTTCATCCAGCGGAACCCGGAAGATGCCCGAGCTGCCGCCGTAGCGGATCAGTTCTCCCGCTTCGCCGGTTTCGGGATCGGCCCAACGGCTGCCGTGGAAGCTGTTGGGCAGGGTGAAATACCAGCCGTCTTCCAGCTGGATGGCGGAAATATCCGCCGACAGGGGGGAGATGGAACCGGACATGCTGATCGCCCGGCCGGATTCCTCCACATAAATGCTGTCCTCCGGCCCCACCTCGCTCCAGAGCCAGGGAAATTCCATTTGCAGGAAGCCGAACGACTGGGACAGATTCACATAGTAGCTGTAGCGGTCCAGATAATCCCGGACAAAATTCCGGCCGTCGGGCAGACTGTCGAACCCCTCCAGAAGAATATCCGTGTAGGGGTCGCTCTGCAGGGAGCCGGAGTATGCAGACATAAAAAGGTCTGCTTCTCTGCTTCTTTCAAAGCCGCTGTGGAAGCAGCTGTCGGTGCGGACGTCGGTTTCGTCAAAGGTCAGAGCCTGCTCCCACCAGGAGGTGCTGTCGTAGTCGGTGTCGGACAGCAGAGCCCGGATTTCCACCGGCGCAAAGTCGGCGGCTTTGCCAGTGGTCATAGTCAGGACGGCGGGCTGGTCGTCTTTTCCCGCCATGACCGAGATCGACAAAGCGGTGATGCTCACAACAGCGGCTGCCGCCAGTGCCATCAGCGAAACAAACCATTTTTTCACCGGTCATCCTCCTCCATTCTTTGCAGCAGCTCGGCAGCCCGGCTGCCGGAATGATTTAGCTGCTGTCCCAGCCAATCTTTGAGGGACAGGCCCTCATCCTCCAGCTCCTCCATTCTCCGGTCGGCTACGAGGCAGCCCTTTTGCAGCACCAGCGCCCGGGAAAGGAAGTGCTGTACCTCCTCCACCAGATGGGTGGAGAGAATCAAGGTCTCGTTTGGCTGCAGTAGACCCAGCAGCAGCTTGTAAAAATCCTCCCGGCCAAAGACATCGCTGCCGGAGAAGGGTTCATCCATCAGAATATAGTCAGCGCCCTGACTCAGGGCCAGCGTCACCTCAAACTGGTTTTTCATGCCCAGGGAGAAATGCCGCACCGCCTTGTTTTCAGGCAGGGAAAAGAACTCCATCAGCAGACTGAACCGCCGGTCGTCAAATTTTGGGAAGACAGACCGGTAGAATTCCCGGTGCTCTTTGGGGGACAGCCCGCCGAAAAAGGTGTGCTCACTGGAGGCAAAGGCGATCCGGTCGTAATTCCGGGGACCGATGGGCTCACCGTCCAGCAAAACGGAACCGCTCTCCACCGGCAGAAAGCCGAGAATCGTCTTCATCAGGGTGGTTTTGCCTGCGCCGTTTTCGCCCAGCAGACCGATGATCTCGCCCGGCCCGGCGGTGAACGAAACCTGTTTCAGGGCCGGGGAAAGCCCGTAATATTTGGAAAGGGAAGCAATTTCCAGCATCATCATTCCTCCTCAGAAGGTTTGCCGGCGGGCGATGGCGTATCCGCCGCTCCAGAGAGCAAGCAGGGTCGCCAGCACCGGCACCAGGCAGCAGAATCGGTTCAGGGACAGGGGCAGTATCGCGAAAAAGCAGAGCAGTCCGGCCGCGGCAATCACCGCCGCTGCCGTGCAGAATCCGTCCCGGCCCCGGGCGGCCAATACGATCAGGGTCAGGGCTGCCGGCAGCAGCAGAAGCATCGACAGAGCAGCGGCCAAGGCGGCGGGATGCTCCAGCGGATACCACTGGAGAAACAGCGCGCTCTGCCGAAGGCTGCGGTCTGCACCGGCGGGCAGGGCTGTTTCCGGCACCAGAGTGAGGTACAGTCCCCGGCAAAAGAGGGAAACCACCAGCTGCTCCAGCCAGCAGAGGAGCAGTGCCGCCGCCGGCAGCAGAAGACGTTCACCGTAATAATGCAGCCGGGAAAAGGGAAGCCGCATCTGGGTGTACAGGCTGTTGCCGTCCCGGGTGTCGGACAGGAAGACCGGCAGCATGAACAGGGTCAGCAGCACCAGGGACAGGGTCAGCAGGGGCAGAAAGCCGCAGCCGTTCAGTAGCTCGGGCAGGGGCTGGGCCGGGTCGCCGCTGAGCACCCATTCCATTTTTCCCTCGGGAGTGCAAACCCAGATATACAGCTGATCGATGGCCCTGTTCAGCCGGAAGCCAAACAGGCTCAGCTCCAGAACGGGCAGCGAAATCAGAATGGTCAGCGCGGGCTTTTGGTACAGCTTTAAGTCCCGCTGCAGCAGAAAGCGGAGATAAGATCGGTTCATGGGCTTCTCCTTTCTCAGGATAGGGGATCCTGCCGGATCCGGCGCCGGGTGACGCTGACGGCGGCAGCCGCCAGCAGCAGGGGCAGCGCCCAGGCGAACCAGTGCTTCAGCGGATGGATACCGGCGTAACAGAGAAAGCCGGGGCAGGCCAGGATCGTCAGCAGCAGGGAGGCCCAGCCGCCCCACTGGCGGTTGGCAAAGAGCCATCCGGTGCAGCAGGCGGTGACGGCCATGGCCATGAGAAGCAGCGGCATCAGCGCCAGCAGGCCCGTCCGGGCGGCGGGAAAGAGGCCGTTCAGCACATCCCACCGCAGCAGCGCCATGAGCAGCGCGTCCGGAATCTGCAGCTCTTGGGGAATCATTTTACTGTAGAGCAGCCAGCAGGCGGGGAGGGTGGCGAACTCCGCCGCCCAGAAGCAAAGCGCCAGCACGCTGCCGCAGACCGAGCTGCCCAGCAGCAGGGCGGCGGATCCAAAAGGCATCCGCCGGAGGGTAGCGCAGCCCCTGCTGCCGCCGCAGAGCCGCAGAGGCGTCAGCAGGCAGACAGCCAGGGTCAGGATCAGTCCGGCGATGAACAGCGGGTGCCAGAATCCCCGGGCCATGAGCCCCTCCAGCCGGGGCGCCCAGGGAAGGGATTCGGTTCCGTCCTGCGGCAGTGCAAATCCCAGCGAAGCCGCCTGTCTGACGGCCCGCCGGAAGCCCAGCAGCTGCAGGCCCACTGTCAGCACCAGCACAGCAGCGACCGGCAGCAGGGATTTTTTCAGATAAAGGGCGGCAATCTTCTGCCAGCCCCGAAACGGTGCAGTCTCTTTTTTCATCACGGTTCCCTCCCGTTTTCTTCGCTCCAGACCTCCTCCAGCAGCCTGCCCGCTTCCTGCAAGGTCAGGCCCATGGATTTGAGCAGAGCCACATAGCCTCTGGTATCCTCCAGCAGCAGCTGCCGCCGCAGCCGGGCGGCGCTCTCTTCGGTGAAGGTCAGCACGCTGCCCGATCCGGCGCGGGAGACAATGAGACCCTCCTCCTCCATCATGCGGTAGGCCTTCTGAATGGTGTTGGGATTGACCCCCAGCAGGGAGGAGAGCAGCCGCCTTGAGGGCAGCTCCTCTCCGGGCGATACGCTCCCGGCCACAATGGCCGATTGGACATAGCGTACCAGCTGCAGATAGATATGGCTTTGTTCATTGAAAACCAGCCCGGTA
>JAQXNQ010000097.1 GCA_029098085.1 Oscillospiraceae bacterium | reverse complement strand
CTGACTATCGACGGCATTGACTACGCAAACGCAGTTTTCTGCGATTGGTCTCCCCTGGCGCCGGAACAGATCACCCTGGCCGAGCAGGGCGCTCTGGACGAAAACGCCTACGATGCCTGGAAGGGCGCCGGTTCCCCGGCGGAGGAAATTCCCATCACCTACCGGGCGGAATACACCCGTCTGGTCTTCTCCTCGCTGGCCAAACGACTGCTTCTGGAGGAAGCGGAGGAGCTGGGGCTGCAGCCCGTTTCCGATGAAAGCGAAGTCCTTTGGGGAGAGCAGGATGGTGTGCAGCTTCTGCTGCTGCGGCAGGACAAGCAGGTGCTCGTCGTCCGCTACCGGGGCAGAGAGGATCTGCGGGAGCGGCTGGAGCTCTTCCGCACAGCTCTCGACACAAAGAGGGAATGAGCCTGCGGCGGAGCACAAAACTATGTAAAGCATTTATCCTTTACACATTATAAACCGCGCAGCAGAGCGGGAGATTGGCTTCCGACCGTGGGCTTCTCCCTGGCCGATGCTCCCCTTTGGAGGATGGCCGCTTCCCTGCTGGAAAAGAAAATCCACCTGTAAAGTAATTCTACTTTACAGGTGGATTTTCGTGCTTTTCTGTCCGGCGGACGGTCATTTCTGGCCGTAGTAGGCGTTCTCCCCGTGCTTGCGGAGGTAGTGCTTGTCCAGCAGCGCCTGATCCATGGGGGTGGTGTTGCCCAGCTGCTCGGTATGGTAAGCCATCATGGCGACCCGTTCCAGCACCACGGCGTTGTGCACCGCCTCCTTGGGTGACGCGCCCCAGCTGAAGGGGCCGTGGCTCTTGACCAGTACGCCGGGCATGGCGTCCGGATCCCGCTGACGGAAGGCCTCGGCGATGACGATGCCGGTCTGGAGCTCGTAATTTCCTGCGATTTCTTCCTCCGTCAGAGCCCGGGTGCAGGGAATCTCACCGTAGAAATAGTCCCCGTGGGTGGTGCCGTAGGCGGGAATGCCCCGGCCGGCCTGGGCGAAGATGGTGGCCCAGGTGGAGTGGGTGTGCACCACCCCGCCGATGTTCGGGAACCGGCGGTAGAGCTCCAGATGGGTGGGGGTGTCGGAGGAGGGGTTCAGCTCCCCTTCTACCCTCTGGCCGCTGAGCAGATCCACCACCACCATATCCGACGGCTGCAGCTGCTCGTAAGGGACGCCGGAGGGCTTGATGACCACCAGTCCCCGATCCCGGTCGATGCCGCTGACGTTGCCCCAGGTAAAGGTCACCAGACCGTGGGCGGGCAGCAGCATATTGGCCTTCCAGACCTGTTCCTTCAGTTTCTTCAGCACGATGTGCTCTCTCCTCTCTGTTGGCTGCGCTGCCGGGCAGCGAGCTCCTTCAGCCGCTTCATGGCGGCGCTGCTTCTGCCGAAATAGTCGTGCAGAGCGCTGTATTCCTCATACATCTGATCGTAAACCGCCGCCGAAGCCGGGTCGGGCCGGTAGATCACCGGGTGGGGATGGGACATGGCCCCAATGGCGGCGGTCATGGAGGGATACACCCCCGCCGCTGCCGCCGCGAAAATGGCCGAGCCGAAGGCGGGACTCAGGGTGCTCTCGGGCACCTCCACCGGCATGCCCAGCACATCGGCGCAGATCTGCATGGCCAGCGGATCCTTGCCGGGAATGCCGCCCAGAGCGGTCAGGCTGTCCACCGGCACGCCGCTCTGCCGGAAGCTCTCGATGATTTTGCGGGTGCCGAAGGCGGTGGCCTCCAGCAGCGCCCGGTAGATTTCCTCGGGGCGGGTGTGCAGGGTCAGACCCATCAGCATTCCGGACAGACCGGCGTCGTTGAGCACCGAGCGGTTGCCGTTCCACCAGTCCAGGGCCAGCAGGCCGCTCTCGCCGGGGAGCAGCCGGGCGGCCTTTTCCCGCAGCAGGGCATGCAGCCCGATCCGACGGCGCTTTGCCTCCTCCTCATAAGAGCCGGGCAGCGCGTTTTCCAGAAACCACTGGAAGCAGTCCCCCACGGCGGGCTGACCCGCCTCGTAGCCGTAAAAGCCGGGCAGAATGCCGTCCTTCACCACGCCGCAGATCCCCGGCACCGGAATTTTTTCCTCGTGCAGCAGCATGTGACAGGCCGAGGTGCCCATGATCATCACCATCCGGCCGGAGGTGCAGACCCCCGCCGCTGCCGCCGAAACATGGGCGTCCACATGGGCCGCCGCCACCGGCGTGCCGATCGGAAGACCGGTCAGCGCCGCGCCCTGCGCCGTCAGCTCTCCGGCCCGGCCGTCCTGGGGCAGCAGCTGTCCGTTCAGCCTGGAAACCCCCGCCTCCAGCCGGGGGTCGAAGGCCCGCAGGAAGTCCCGGGGATATTCGTTTTCGGTGCAGAAGGCCTTGTAGCCCGCCCCGCAGCGGCCCCGCCCCAGGGCGCCGGTCAGCTGCCAGACCAGCCAGTCCCCCGCCTCCAGAAACAGATCAGCGGCAGCGTAGACCTCCGGCGCTTCCTCCAATATCTGAGCCAGCTTGGGAAACAGCCATTCGGAGGAGATGATGCCGCCGTAATCGGGCAGCCAGGGCTCCTGCCGCTCCCGGGCAAGACGGGTCATCCGCTCAGCCTGCGGCTGGGCAGCGTGATGCTTCCACAGCTTCACATAAGCGTGGGGCTCGCTTCGGAACCGCTCGAGACGGCAAAGGGGCGTACCGTCCGCCGTCACCGGCAGCACGGTGCAGGAAGTCATGTCCAGTGCCAGACCGGCGGCCTGCTGCGGCGAAACGCCCGCCTGCCGCAAAGCCTCGGGAACGATTTGCCGCAGCACCTGCAGATAATCCTCCGGATGCTGCAGCGCCCAGGCGGGGCCCTGCGAGGGCTGCCCCGGTGCGCCGCTCATGACGCCGTGGGGATAGTCCGCGCTGCAGCTGCCCAGCAGCTCGCCGGTCAGACTGACCACCGCCGCCCGGGCGGAAAGGGTGCCGAAATCCACACCCACTGTATAGTTTTTCATTTTATCGCCTCCCCTGTCAGGTTTATTATAGCGAAACGGGAGGAAAATGTAAAGATGGGAAAGCCTTTTCATGCTTCTCGTGGATCGATACTGCCCACCGACCTTTGCCAAGGATTATGGGTCAAGGGGCTCGCCCCTTGCGGTTCCTCAACACGGCTTTCCGTCTTAGCCTGACACGGCTTTCGTCCTTAGTCTGGCAGAGCCCGTTATAGACAAACGTAAAGAAGGCGCACTCAGGCGCAAGAAGCGCGTCCATCCAAACCCCGCAGGGGTTTATGGCCCGGCCGCTCCGGCCGGGAGCGGTTCTTGCAGCTTTCCCCGCAGGGGAAAGCGTCCTCACCTCAAATTCAGCTCCGCCACCAGCGGAAAATGATCGGAGGGGTACTGCCCCTCCAGCGAGGTGGTGTCGATATAGGCCCGCTCCACCGTGAACTCGTCCGAATAAAAGATGTAGTCGATGGGCGCACGATCCGTCCTGCCCTTGAAGCCATGATAGGTGCCGAAGATCTCGTCTTCCCCCAGAGACTCGTACAGGTTGTGCAGCCGGATGTCCGGATACTGGTGCAGATTGTTGCTGAGCAGCTGGATGGGATAGCTGCCGGGGCCGGTGTTCATGTCCCCCATGAGGATGCAGGGCAGCTGCTCCTTCTGGTTGAGCCGGTGCATGACCTGCAGAATCGTCCGGGCGCCCAGGGTGCGGGCCGGGCCGCAGATGTGATCCAGATGGGTGTTGAACACCCGGATCCGCCGCCCGATCCCCTCCAGATCCACCTCGCAGACGGTGCAGATCCGGGGGAAGATGGCAAAAAACGCCCGGCTGCCCTGCCGGTTGGGATGGCGGGAAAGCCAGAAGGTGCTGTCGCTGCAGACCCGGTTGCCGCTGCTGACCAGAATGGCCGACTCCTCGCCGCCCAGATTCCGGCTCCGGCCGAAGCCGAAGGCGCTGTAGTCCGCCAGCAGGCTGCGCAGATCCTCCCGCATGGCGGGCATCAGCTCCTGCACCCCGAGAATGGCGGGGCGGGTCTGCTCGATGACCTGACGCACCAGCTCCCGGCGAACCGCCCACCGGTTCCGGCGGGCGAAAACAGAATCGTGCTTCAGATTAAAGGATGCGACGCGGATGCAGGACATGGGGTTCCCTCCCTGATTCGTGAAGAGTGATGGCAAACCGGGGCTTCGCCCCCTGAAAACGGATCGGTTCCTGCGCAAATTCGGCGCTGTTTTGATCAAAGCGGTCGTTTATGGGCGCATTTTACCGATGATGGAAAAGGTATTTTTATTGTACGTGATTTTGCTGATTGACGGGTGTCGAAATTGTAAACATTATGCGAACAAAAGCCTGACCAAGGGGCAGAAAGCTTGTCCGCAGCTGCTCTTATAGCAGAACGACCCTGAAGGCGTTTTGTATTCAGCAAAGAGAAAACAAAATCCGGAGGGCAGAGGGCCTCCGGATTCAGGCTGTTGAAAAAGTGGTTTGTGGAAAAAAGTTGCACAAAGAAGGTGAAGTATATGCCCGCTGGAAGCGGGCATGGCTTTGTCCAGTTAGTATCTTGCGGCCTGCGGGCCGCGCTTTTTTGTCTTGATTGTCCGCGCCGGGCGCGGAAAAGCAGGATTTCGCCCTCTGCGGAGGGCGACCAAGGCTCTGCCTTTGGAATCCGCGATTTTTTGAAAAAAATCGAGTAAAACTTTATTTGTGCAATCTATCGATAAGCGTTGCCTTTATCGACACGCTGGCCTGCAGCCCTGTCAGGGGGCGGCAGGCTTTTATCTGTAAATAGCGGTTTATGCGGTTGTGCTTTGATCACACCGGTACAAAAGCTCTCTCCGGCTCTCCGCACCACCGGTACAGGCGGATGTCGGAGCAGTACCCCGCATCCTCCCTCCGATCCTCGGAAAAATAGTAGTACCCGTCCCCCAGGGCGGCGATGCCGGTGCTGCCCCAGGGAAAATCCCAGCCCTCGATGCCGGACGGATGGGGCAGTCCGCCGCCGCAGAGGGAAAGAAGTTCTCCCTCCTCCGGAAGCCCCTGCAGGGCCGTCCGGACGGGCGGAACGCTCCCATCGATCATGTAGAGCGGGCGGTTGGGAAACTGCGGCTTTTTGCCGGGATAGACCGCCATGAGCCAGCGGTTCAGGAAGGGATCATACTCCAGATTCTGCACGCCGTAGGTGGTGTTGCCGGTGCGGACGAAGTACCGCTTCCGGCATGCTGCGCCCTCCCGGCGGAGGGTGTCGGGGCTCAGCGGCCCTTCCAGCCTGCTCCAGTCCCGGGTGTCATACTGCAGCAGCACCTGATGGTCGTTGTCGGCTCGCCCGGTGTCGCCGTAAATGCCGCAGGCCACACAGAGCAGGGGCGCGCTGTCCGGCCGCCCGAAATCCGGCCCGAAGGAAAGCCCGTCGATGCCGCTGCAGCCGTACCGGTGGCCGGGAAAGGCGTAGTCCTCCGCCACCTCCGGCAGACAGACCGCCGTCATGACACCGTCCCGGGCCGCGTCCATATGAGGACGGGTGATCCGCTCTCCGTCGAAAACGGCGATATAAAAGGCGTCGGGATGCCGGGCGTCGATGCCCTTCCGTTTCAGGATGCCCTGACCGATGGCGTCGTTTTTATACTCCAGCGAGCCGTAGATCCGGCCGTCCGGTCCCAGGCAGAGGCAGCCCAGATGGCCGGTGAGACCCTCCACCGTTCCGATCAGGTTTCCCTGCAGATCCAGCTTGACCAGCTCGGTGGTGAAGGAGCAGTACAGGTGCCTGCGCTGCCGGTCCAGGGCGATGCCCTGAATATGTCCGCCCTGCCAGTGGCCGGTGAAGATGCGGGCGGGCAGTCCCGCAGGCGGTGCCGAAACAGATTTTTCCATTGGAATCCTTCCTTTCCGGAAAGAATTTTACTTCAGAATGCCGCTTTGGTCGATGGCGTCGATGGCGCGGCGCATCTCTTCCTCCGTCCGCACCAGCGCCAGCCGGACATGTCCCTCGCCGGAGGGGCCGAAGGCGGCACCGGGGGTGACCATGACGCCGGTCTTTTCCAGCAGCTCCATGGCAAAGGCCCGGGAGTCGGTGAACCCGGCGGGCAGGGGCGCCCAGACGAACATGGTGGCCCGGGGCTTTTCAATGGGCCAGCCGATGGCGTTCAGGCCGTCCACCAGAATGTTCCGGCGCTGCTCATAGGCGGCCCGGGTGACGGCCACACAGGCCTGGTCGCCGGTAATGGCGGCGATGGCGGCCTGCTGCACCGGCAGGAACATGCCGTAGTCCATATTGGATTTGAGCACCTTCAGGTGGGAGACCACCTCCCGGTTTCCCAGACAGAAGCCGCAACGGGCACCGGCCAGACCGTAGGTCTTGGACAGGGAGTTGAACTCCACGCCCACCTCCTTTGCCCCCTCGTACTGCAGGAAGCTGCCGCAGCGGAGGCCGTCGAAGGTCAGCTCGCTGTAGGCGTTGTCGTGGAGTACGATGATGTCGTGGGCTTTGGCAAAGTCGATGAGCTGGCGGTACCACCAGTCGGGAGCCACCGCCGCAGTGGGGTTGTTGGGATAGGAGACCACCATCAGCCGGGCGGCGTCGGCGACCTCGTCAGGAATCTCAGCAAAGTCAATCAGGTAGTTCTTCTCCGGCAGCATGGGCATATACCAGAGCCTGGCCCCGGCAATGGCGGGGCCGTCCCCGAAGACGGGATAGCAGGGATCCGGCACCAGCACAATCTCCCCCTCGTCCACGATGGACAGGGCGATGTGAGCCAGTCCCTCCTGGGAGCCCAGCAGGGAAACCACCTCGGTTTTGGGGTCGATGGAGACGCCGTAGCGGCGGCTGTACCAGTCGGAGGCGGCCTGCTGCAGGGCAGCGGTGTCGTTGATGGCATAGATATAGTTCAGGGGATCCGCGGCGGCGCGGGTCAGGGCTTCGATAATATGGGGCGCAGGGGGAATGTTGGGGGTGCCGACGCTCAGGTCGATGACCTCCCGTCCGGCCTCCTGCAGTTTATTCTTTTCGGCCAGCAGCGTGGCAAAAATGCCCTCGCCGAACCGGTCCATCCGTTTGGAAAACTTCAATTTCATCGCTTCTTTCCGCCGTCATGCGGCATCGTTCATGGTTTGTTTCCATCATAGCATAAAATGAGGGATGATGCAACGGAAAGTCGAACGTAAAATTTTTGAAAAGCCTTAAAATAAAGGTTGAGTCGGCTGTCAATTTGCGGTATAATAAATAAAAACGGATGCAACTGAAACCGCAGAGACGATTGCTGCGGGGAAGGCAGGAATTTATGACACAAGCATTCCACAAGCTGGGACAGCTGCTGGTGGGAAATGTCCTTTCGGAGGAGCAGGAGCGGCGGTTCCGCATCTCCCGTGCCGAGCATATTCTGCGGTACTACTGGGTAGCGGCGGCGCTGGTTCTGGGCCTGCAGATTTTTAATATTCTTCATGTGGTGGCCTACACCGGCGGCACCATGCGCACGGCCGCCAGCCGGGTCTATCTTGTCCTGTATGTGGTGCTGGCTGCCGCCACCGCCGTGATCCTCTGGCTGGCCTTCCGCCTTCGGCGGAGCATGCCGGGGAGCGCGGAGTGGGTGTACCGGCTGCAGCTGGCCTACGAAAGCTTTCTGGTTGCCTGGCAGGCGGCAGTGACCATCTATGACCAGCGCACCTCGGACAATGTGGGCGGCTATCTGGTCATGGCGCTGGTGATCGCCATGGTGATGTACATCCGGCCTCTGCCCGCTCTGTTGCTGTACACTCTGGCTCAGCTCGCGCTGATGGTAGGCATTCCGCTGTTTCGCCCGGAGGACATGAAGGATGTGTACAACGCGTTCTTCCATCTGTTCATGGTGAACCTGGTGGCGTTTCTGATGGTCTGCTACCGGTACCATTACGAGCGGGTGACCTTCCGGGACCGGGAGCTGATCCTGCAGCAGAACGAGGACATCCGCAGCAGTAACCGGATGCTGAGCCGTCTGGTGCGCCATGACGCCCTGACCGGCACCTTCAACCGCCGCTTTCTGGGCGAGGATCTGCCCCGGATCTGCGAAAAATGCGCAGCCTCCGGAAAGCCGCTGGCCTTTCTGATGCTGGATGTGGACGATTTCAAGCAGTACAACGACCAGTTCGGCCATCTGGCCGGGGATGCCTGCCTCCAGCAGGCGGCGCAGGCCCTCAACGCCCTCATGGGCGAGGGGGAGTACCTGATCCGCTACGGCGGCGAGGAATTTCTCTTTGTGGCGGAGAACATGGGCCGGGAGGCGCTGCGGGCCCGGGCCGGGGAGCTGCAGCAGACCATTCTGGATCTGCACCTGAAGAATCCCGTGGAGGGGAAGGGCCCCTGGCTGACGGTCAGCATGGGCGGCTTCTCCGATCTGCCGGTCGGCGCGTCCAGCTGGGAATCCATGCTGAGCCGGGCGGACGATGCGCTGTACCTGGCCAAAAGCCGGGGGAAGAACTGCCTGGTCTGCGCCTGGGACGAGTCCTCCGAAGGGGAAAGCGCACTGTAAAGCAGAAAGCCTTGTCATGAAAAGAGCCGCCCGACGTTTCTGCCGGGCGGCTGTCTTTTTGGCTTCTGTTCAATCCTGATCGTATAATATCAGAAAATAATTCCCAACCGTATGCACCATATGCTCCGTTATCAGGGAATATCCTCGGTTTTGGCGGGCAGCGGAACCTCCAGCAGGGAAGGAGTGCGGAGGAATTTCTTCATCATCCGCAGGGAGCGGGCGAAATACAGGCCGTCGCAGAACCGCTCGTCCATGACCAGGCCGAAGCCCAGGGTTTTGGCGGGAGCCGTCGTGTCGCCGCTGACGGCGGGCTGCATCTTCTCCTTGCCCAGAGCCAGGAACAGTCCGGTGGTGCCGAACTCGTAGACATGGTGGTAAATGTGGTTGATGCCCAGGGACTTCAGGTTGGTGAAAAACAGAGAAGTGTGGAAGGGGCTGGCCTCCATGATGGCTTTGGGCAGCATGTCGTGCCGGTCCAGAAACATCAGGAAGTTGACGGCAAGCTGGATCAGCGGCCCCGGGATTTTCATGACGAGGGCGGCCGTCTTGTCGGTGCTGTTGCTGCCGTCTTCCGCTGCCAGCTCCCGCTCCACCGCTTCGTTGATCTTCCGGGCCACCTCGAAGATGTCCTCGGTTCCCTCGAAGCAGAGCTTGATGGTGGTGCCGGCATCGGTGTTTTTCAGGGAGCGGTGCACCACAAAGCTGATCCAGATTTTACTGCGGGTAAAAATTCTCCCTCTCATTACAAATCGGTTGAGCTGGGGGCGGAGGGCCAGCAGCCGCACCATGGTTGCCAGCACGATGTGAATATACTCCAGCTTGATGCCCTGCTCCGCCTTTTCACGGATGTAGTCGTCCAGATATTGACAGGAAATGGTATCCTGAAACATATTCATGGAATCGGTGCGGGTTTTCATGATGTACGGCATGATGCGCTGAATGGGCTCCAGCGTGCGAACCTGCCGTCCGTCTGTTCTCTTTCCGAACACAATCGGTCACCTCTTTAGACAAAGTTTAGACATATTTGCCCTTTTATTATACGACAATCCGGTGGAAAAGAAAAGGTGTTTTCTTCTTTTCGTAAGATTGGTGACATTTGGGCTTTCAGTTTGATGAAAATTGACCAATGGAAACGGAATCACAAAGAAAAGACTCCGCCTTCTGTACAGGCGAAGCCCTGACATGTCAGTAAAATGAGCTGAGCAGTTCCCTTTCCGGACGGCCTTACAGCCCGATCCAGTCTCCCAGGGTCAGCAGTCCCCACCGCAGGGCCAGCGTCAGAGCGATGACCAGCAGACTGCTGATGACGCCGTTGCGCAGACTGCGCAGGGATTTTTTTCGCGACTCTTCATGTTCCGCGTCGCTTCTGGGGTATTTGAAGACGCGGGCGGTCAGCAGAAGGCAGTAGAGCAGCGCAAGAGCGGCGATGACCTGGGTCACCGGTGTGATCCAGGGCTGCAGAAACTGCAGAACCGGCTGCAGCATGACCTGAAGAGGGTTGACTTCTGACACGGACATGGGATCGCGACCTTTCGATATAGATTACCAGCCGGAAACAAAGCAGAGGTTCAGATCAACATTGCCGCTGATGCCGTCCACCCGGCCGGTGTTTGTGTACTGCCACATGGAAAAGCTGTAGGGGAAGAAGGGCTCCCGGTAATACTGGGCCAGCCAGACCGGGTAATCGGTCAGCTCCTTCAGCTGGATTCTGGACAGGAGCCAGGCGGGGTTTCCGTAGATCATGGCGGTGTAGCCCGCCTCCTCGATGCGCCGGCAGAAGGCTTTGGTGATGGCGGTGCGCTGCTGGGGCGTCAGGCCGTTGGCCCGGGCGGTATCGCTTTCGGTGACCATCTCCATGTCGAAGACCACCGGCATCCGCAGGTCATAGCCGTCAATGGCCGCCAGCAGGTACTCCGCTTCCTCAACGGCTTCCTCCTCGGTGATGGCCTGAGAGAAGAAGTAGACCCCCGCCTGCAGGCCGTTTGCCAGCGCGCCCTCCATGTTCCGGCGGAAGGTTTCGTCGGTGACCAGATCGCCGGAGCCGTAGCCCCGGTAGCCCATCCGGATCATGGCGAACTGAATGCCGTCCGCCGCCACCTTTTCCCAGTCGATGTCGCCCTGGAACCTGGCTACGTCGATGCCCAGCTTTGCGTGAACGCTGCCCTCGGGCTCATAGGAGAAGCGGCCGTTTTCCCGCTTCAGACCGGACCAGTCGTAGCTGTTTTTGGGCAGCTCCGGATCGATGGGGGCGTAGACGATGGTCTCGTCCTTGTATACCACCACATCGTCGAAAAACTGCTGGATGAACTCGGCGCTTACATTGTAGCCGGCCGCGTTGGCCTTGAACTCGCTGATGGGGATGGTGCTGTCCAGGGTCTGCTGCAGCTCCTGCTCCAGCTCTGCCACGGCGGCGGAGGCTTCCGCCCGGGTTTCCTCGGTTTCCTTGTTCAGATAATTGCTTTGCAGATAAAACACAGCGGTCATCACGGCCAGCACCACGCAGAGAATGCCCAGCAGGGGAGCGGCAATCTGTGCGCCGGTGGGGACGCGCCGGGATCGGCGGGGACGCTGCGGTTCGGGTCGTTGGGTGTGGTTCAAGACAGTTGCTCCTTATGGGACGGGCCGGAAAACACCGGCCGGATGAAAATCGGTTCTCTTCCATTATAACGAAAGAAATGTCGAATTTCAACGGATTTTCTGCAAATAATCCCGTTTTTGTCCGGTACTTTTTTGACAGGAGGCCGCGGAACCGTTTCAGCCCTGCCGGTCAGGCAGAGCCCGCTGCAAACAAATGCAGAGAAGATTCGCCAACGCGCAGGAAAATGTCCCGCGGCCGTCATCCTGGCCGCGGGACATCCACCCTGAGCGTCCCTGCAGACCAGAGACGCTCCTTCATTCACTTCAGGTCGCAGGACGGATTTCCGGCGTCTTGCCTTCCTCCTGCAGAATATAGGCCAGCAGCTTCTCTCTCAGCTGGCTGCGCACCTGGGCGTAGGCGGGAT
>JAQXNQ010000096.1 GCA_029098085.1 Oscillospiraceae bacterium | reverse complement strand
AGCGCAAGATCTCGGTGGGCGACAAGATGGACGGCCGTCACGGCAACAAGGGTGTCGTGTCCCGGATTCTGCCGCAGGAGGATATGCCCTTCCTGCCCGACGGTACGCCGCTGGACATCGTGCTGAACCCCCTGGGCGTACCTTCCCGTATGAACATCGGACAGGTATTGGAGGTCAACCTGGGCTATGCTGCCCGCGCACTGGACTGGAAGGTCATGACCCCCGTCTTTGACGGCGCTCACGAGGAAGACATCCGCGCATGCCTGCGGGAAGCCGGCATGCGGGAGGACGGCAAGACCTATCTGTATGACGGCCGTACCGGCGAGCGGTTTGACAACCCCGTCACGGTGGGCATCATGTACTACCTGAAGCTGCATCATCTGGTTGATGATAAGATCCACGCCCGTTCCACCGGCCCCTACTCTCTGGTCACCCAGCAGCCTCTGGGCGGCAAAGCGCAGTTCGGCGGCCAGCGCTTCGGCGAGATGGAGGTCTGGGCCCTGGAGGCGTACGGCGCTGCCTATACCCTGCAGGAGATCCTGACCGTCAAGTCGGACGATGTGGTGGGCCGTGTCAAGACCTACGAGGCCATTGTCAAGGGCCACAACGTGCCCCAGGCCGGTGTGCCTGAGTCCTTCAAGGTGCTGGTCAAGGAGCTGCAGTCTCTGGGTCTGGATGTCAAGGTACTGGATAAGGACAACGAGGAAATCAATCTGCATCAGGATTTCGACGACGACGATATGGGCTTCCGCGGCGCTGAGGAAGGCGACAGCTTTGAAGATGAGTTCGTCGCGGTGGAAGACGGCGAGATGGACGGCTACACCACCGGTGCGGCTGAAGATATGCTGGAGGACGGCGACGCCGGCTTCGAGGATGACATGGGCCTGGATTCGATGATGTCGGACGACGACGGATTTGATTATTAAGTGGAAGAGGGGTCACAATTGGAATTTAACGTATTTGAGTCGATCAAGATCGGCCTGGCGTCTCCCGACAAGATCCGCGAATGGTCTTACGGCGAGGTCACCAAGCCGGAAACCATCAACTATCGTACACTGAAGCCTGAGCGTGACGGTCTTTTCTGCGAACGGATCTTTGGGCCGACCAAGGACTGGGAGTGCCACTGCGGCAAGTACAAGCGGCTGCGGTTCAAGGGCAAGATCTGCGATAAGTGCGGCGTTGAAGTCACCCGTTCCAAGGTTCGCCGCGAGCGGATGGGCCACATCGAGCTGGCCGCTCCCGTTTCCCACATCTGGTATTTCAAGGGCATTCCTTCCCGCATGGGCCTGATTCTGGACATCTCCCCCAGAAGACTGGAGGAAGTGCTCTACTTCGCCAAGTATATCGTCACTGATCCCGGCAGCACCTATCTGGAAAAGGGCCAGATCCTTTCCGAGAAGGACTATGCCGACCTGCGCGAGCGGTTTGAGGACGACTTCAAGGCCAGCATGGGCGCTGAAGCCATCAAGGAGCTGCTGGCGACCATCGGCCTGACGAATGAGGAGAGCGCCCGCAAGATTGAGCTGATGCATCAGGCTGATGAACTGGAGCGGGAGATCCGTTCCTTCCCGTCTCAGCCTGATAAGGAAGAAAAAGAGGCCGCTCTTGCCAAGGTCAGAGAGCAGCTGGAGGCCTTTAATCACGGTCTGGATGTTCTCTCTGTCTCTCTGAAGGAGGAGCTGGCCAACGCTTCCGGCCAGAAGAAGATCCGCATTCTCAAGCGTCTGGAATGTGTCGAGGCCTTCCGTCTGTCCGGCAATCATCCCGAGTGGATGATTCTGGATGTGGTGCCCGTCATTCCTCCGGATATCCGCCCCATGGTGCAGCTGGACGGCGGCCGCTTTGCGTCCTCCGACCTGAATGATCTGTACCGCCGGGTGATCAACCGCAACAACCGCCTGAAACGGCTGCTGGAGCTGTCCGCTCCCGATATCATCGTCCGCAACGAAAAGCGGATGCTGCAGGAGGCTGTGGACGCCCTGATCGACAACGGCCGCCGCGGCCGTCCGGTCACCGGCCCCAACAACCGTCCTCTGAAATCCCTGTCCGATATGCTGAAGGGCAAGCAGGGCCGCTTCCGGCAGAACCTGCTGGGCAAGCGTGTCGACTACTCCGGCCGTTCGGTTATCGTCGTCGGTCCCGAGCTGAAGATGTATCAGTGCGGTCTGCCCAAGGAGATGGCGCTGGAGCTGTTCAAGCCCTTCGTCATGAAGCGTCTGGTGGAAACCGGCGCTGCCAACAACATCAAATCCGCCAGAAAAGCCGTGGACCGCGCCAAACCCGAGGTCTGGGACGCTCTGGAAATTGTCATCAAGGATCATCCCGTGCTGCTCAACCGCGCGCCTACCCTGCACCGTCTGGGCATTCAGGCTTTTGAGCCGGTGCTGGTTGAGGGCCGCGCTCTGAAGCTGCATCCGCTGGTCTGTACCGCTTACAACGCCGACTTCGACGGCGACCAGATGGCTGTCCATGTGCCGCTGTCCGCTGAGGCGCAGGCCGAGGCCCGCTTCCTGATGCTGGCCGCCAATAACCTGCTCAAGCCCTCTGACGGACGTCCTGTCACGGTTCCCACCCAGGACATGGTGCTGGGCTCCTACTACCTGACCATGGTCAAGGACGGTGACCTGGGCGAGGGCAAGGTGTTCCGCGATGTCAGCGAGGCGCTGATGGCCTATCAGGAGGGTGTGGTTTCCCTCCATGCCAAGATCAAGGTACGGATGACCAAGGGCGACGACAGCCAGATCATCGATACCACTGTGGGCCGCCTGATCTTCAACGATCCCATTCCTCAGGATCTGGGCTTTGTGGATCGCTCCGATCCCGCCAACAAGTTCCGCCTGGAGGTGGAATTCAAGGTCGGTAAGAAGCAGCTGGGCAAGATCATTGACCGCTGCATCCGGGTGCACGGCACCGCCCGCACCTCTGAGGTGCTGGACCGGATCAAGGCTCAGGGCTTCAAGTACTCCACCAAAGGCGCCATCACCGTGGCTGTCTGCGACGCCTCCATTCCTCCTCAGAAGAAGGATCTGCTGGCCGAAGCCGAGGCCCAGGTACTGAGGATTACCCATCACTTCGAGCGCGGCCGTCTGTCCGAGGGCGAGCGCAAGGACAAGGTCATCGCAGTCTGGAACGACACCACCAACAAGGTGTCTGACGCTCTGACCGCCAACCTGGACGAATTCAACCCCATCTTTATGATGGCGGACTCCGGCGCCCGCGGCTCCATCAACCAGATCAGACAGCTGGCCGGTATGCGCGGCCTGATCGCCAACACCGCCGGTACCACCATTGAAATCCCCATCAAGTCCAACTACCGTGAAGGCCTGAACATTCTGGAATACTTCATTTCTTCCAGAGGCGCCCGTAAGGGTCTGGCCGATACCGCTCTGCGTACCGCTGACTCGGGTTACCTGACCCGCCGTTTGGTCGACGTTTCCCAGGATGTCATCATCCGTCAGGAGGACTGTGGCACCACCGAGGGCATCACGGTCATGGACATCAAGGAAGGCAACGAAATGATCGAGCCCCTCAGCGAGCGTCTGCAGGGCCGGTATCTGCTGGAGGACTTTGTGGATCCCGCCACCGGCGAGGTGCTGGTCTCCAGGGATAAGATTATGGATGAAGCCGATGCCGACAAGATTGTGAAGACCGGCACGACTCACGTTCAGATTCGTTCCATCCTTTCCTGCCGCAGCCCGCAGGGTATCTGCAGCAAGTGCTACGGCGCCAACCTGGCCAACGGCAAGCCTGTGGCAGTCGGCGAAGCGGTCGGCGTTATCGCTGCTCAGTCCATCGGCGAGCCCGGCACTCAGCTGACCATGCGTACCTTCCACACCGGCGGTATCGCCAACGCGGAGGATATTACCCAGGGTCTTCCCAGAATCGTCGAGCTGTTTGAAGGCCGCAAGCCCAAGAACAGCGCCATCATTTCCGAGATCGCCGGCACCGTCAGCTTCGACGAGGAGAAGCGGCAGCGGGTGGTTGAGGTTACCGGCAGTGACGACAAGCGCCGTTACAACATTCCCTACGGCTTCAAGATCCGTGTACAGGAAGGCCAGCAGATTGATGCGGGCGACTCCCTGACCGAAGGCGCCGTCAATCCCCACGACATTCTGGCCGTCAAGGGCGAGCAGGAGGTTCAGAACTACCTGATCGCCGAGGCCCAGAAGACCTACCGTCTGCAGGGCGTTGACATCAACGACAAGCACATCGAGGTCATTGTCCGCCAGATGATGAAGAAGGTTCGGATCGTGGATCCCGGCTGCACCGAGCTGCTGTCCGGCTCCATCATGGAGCGCGGCGATGTTTACCGTGAGAATCAGAAGATTCAGGAGCGGATCGACGCCGGTGAGTTGGATGCTTCCCTGATCACCTATGAGCCGGTCATGCTGGGCATCACCAAGGCCTCGCTGGCCACCGAGAGTTTCCTCTCCGCCGCATCCTTCCAGGAAACCACCAAGGTGCTGACCGAGGCTGCCATCAAGGGCAAGACCGACCACCTGATGGGCCTGAAGGAAAACGTCATCATCGGCAAGCTGGTTCCCGCCGGTACCGGCATGAGCTGCTACAACGAGGTGGAGGTCTGCCCGGTTCATCCCGAGTCTGAAGCCTCCGAATCGGCAGAGGCCTGATCCCCCGGAAAAATAGACGAAAACCCACAGTCCAACGGCTAAAATTGAAGCAAACATCCGGAAGTTGAAAATTGCTTCCGGATTTTGCCTTTTTTTCGAAAAAACCGTTGACAACTGCGCCAAAACATGGTATTCTATTTAATCGTGTGGGGTATTCTGTCCACATGATTAAAAAAGCAAGGAGGTGCCATCTATGCCAACCTTTAACCAGCTCGTCAGAAAAGGCAGATCCACTCTGGAGAACAAGTCTACCGCTCCTGCCCTGAATCGTGGTTTCAACTCCATGACCAAGCAGGCCACCGACCAGAGCTCTCCCCAGAAGAGAGGTGTCTGCACCGCTGTCAGAACCATGACCCCCAAGAAGCCTAACTCCGCTCTGCGTAAAGTAGCAAGAGTTAAGCTGACCAACGGAATGGAAGTATCGGCTTATATTCCCGGTGTCGGTCACAACCTGCAGGAACACTCGGTTGTCCTGATCCGCGGCGGACGTGTCAAGGACCTTCCTGGTGTTCGTTACCACATCATCCGTGGTACGCTGGATACCCAGGGCGTCAACGGAAGAATGCAGGGCCGTTCCAAGTACGGTGCCAAGCGTCCGAAAGCTGGTGCGAAGAAGTAATTCCGTTTAAGTCAGCAAGGCTTAAACCCGAAGGCAGCATATGGCACGAATCTATAAATCTGATTCGGCCTTAGCGCTTACGGAGGAATCTTACTTTCGAGTACCGATGAATTCATTCTGTGAAGGAGGGAAGTAAAGTGCCAAGAAGAGGTCGAATCGCAAAACGCGATGTTTTGCCTGATCCCATGTACAATTCCAAGCTCGTGACCCGTCTGATCAACAACGTGATGCTGGACGGCAAAAAGGGCGTTGCTCAGAAGATCGTTTACGGTGCTTTTGAGATTGTCACTGAGAAAACCGGTAAGGATGCCCTGGAGGCTTTTACCGAAGCGCTTGAAAACATCATGCCCGTTCTGGAAGTCAAGTCCCGCCGTGTCGGCGGTGCCACCTACCAGGTTCCCATGGAAGTCCGTCCCGAGAGACGTCAGACCCTGGGCCTGCGCTGGCTGACCACCTATTCCAGAAACCGCTCTGAAAAGACCATGAAGGAGCGTCTGGCTGGTGAGATCATGGACGCCCTGAACAATACCGGCGGCGCCTGCAAGAAGCGCGAGGATACCCACAAGATGGCCGAGGCCAACAAGGCTTTCGCCCATTTCAGATGGTAATATTCCGCGTCCGCATAAAGATAATGCGCAGCGGGCAAACTGCCTGTTGTGCAGACAGAGCGTCTCTTCTTTCCCTTACGGGGGAGGGGAGGGCGGCGGGAAGGTTTTTCCGGCTGCCATGCTCCATAATTTGAGGAGGATATTATGCCAAGAGAAGTATCTCTGGAAATGACCCGGAATATTGGTATAATGGCCCACATCGACGCCGGCAAAACCACCACCACCGAACGTATCCTCTACTACACCGGTAAGACCCATAAGATCGGTGATACCCATGAGGGTACCGCGACGATGGACTGGATGGCGCAGGAGCAGGAGAGAGGTATCACCATCACCTCCGCTGCTACCACTTGCTATTGGAGCCATACCGAATTCCAGCATGATCCCGAGCTTGCCAAGCAGCACCGGCATCGGATCAACATCATCGACACCCCCGGCCACGTGGACTTTACCGTTGAGGTAGAACGTTCTCTGCGTGTTCTGGACGGTTCTGTGACGGTGTTCTGTGCCAAGGGCGGCGTTGAGCCTCAGTCTGAGACTGTTTGGCATCAGGCTAACAACTACCACGTGCCTCGTATGGCGTTCGTCAACAAGATGGACATCATGGGCGCAGACTTCTATAATGTGGTCAGCATGATGAGAGACCGGCTGAAATGCAAGGCCGTTCCGATTCAGCTGCCCATCGGCGCGGAGGAAACCTTCGTCGGCATCATTGACCTGCTGGAGATGAAAGCCTACATCTACAACGATGACCTGGGCAACGATATCTCTATCGTCGATGTTCCTGAAGACATGAAGGACAAGGCCGAGGAATACCGCACCGAGCTCGTTGAGGCTGTTGCCGAAAACGACGAAGACCTGATGATGAAGTACCTGGAAGGCGAAGAGCTGACCATCGACGAGCTGAAGGCCGCTATCCGCAGAGAGACGATTGCCAACACCATCGTTCCTGTGACCTGCGGCACCGCATATAAGAACAAGGGTGTTCAGAAGCTGCTGGATGCCATCGTGGATTATATGCCTGCTCCCACCGATATCGAAGCCATCAAGGGTGTCGATCCCGACACCGGCGAAGAGACTGTCCGTCATTCTTCTGACGAGGAGCCCTTCTCCGCTCTGGCCTTCAAGATTGCCACTGACCCCTTTGTGGGCAAGCTGTGCTTCTTCCGCGTTTACTCCGGCACCGTTGACGCCGGCGCTACCGTTTACAACTCCGTAAAGGGCAAGTCCGAGCGTATGGGCCGTATCCTGATGATGCACGCCAATCACCGTCAGGACATCGAGACCTGCTATGCCGGTGATATCGCAGCCGCTGTTGGCCTGAAGCAGACCACCACCGGCGACACCCTGTGCGATCCCAAGCACGAGGTTATTCTGGAGTCCATGGAATTCCCCGAGCCCGTTATCCGCGTTGCCATCGAGCCCAAGACCAAGGCTGGTCAGGAGAAGATGGGCATCGCACTGGCGAAGCTGGCGGAAGAGGACCCCACCTTCAAGACTTACACCGATGAGGAAACCGGTCAGACCATCATCGCCGGCATGGGCGAGCTGCATCTGGAAATCATCGTCGACCGTCTGCTCCGTGAATTCAAGGTTGAGGCCAACGTGGGCAAGCCCCAGGTTGCTTACCGCGAAACCATTCAGGGCAACGCCGACGTGGATCACAAGTATGCCAGACAGTCCGGTGGTAAGGGCCAGTACGGCCACGTCAAGATCCGCGTGTCTCCCAACGAGTCCGGTGCGGGCTACGTCTTCGAGAACAAGGTTGTTGGCGGCGCCATCCCCAAGGAATATATCCCCGCTGTTGACGCCGGTATCCAGGGCGCCATGCAGTCTGGTGTGCTGGCAGGCTACCCTGTTGTGGACATCAGAGTCGAGCTGTACGATGGTTCTTATCATGAAGTTGACTCTTCTGAAATGGCATTCAAGATCGCCGGTTCCATGGCGCTGAAGGAAGCCCTCAGAAAAGCCAAGCCCGTGATCATGGAGCCCATCATGAAGGTCGTCGTTGTGGTTCCCGAGGACTACATGGGCGACGTCATCGGTGACCTGAACTCCCGCCGTGGTCAGATCCAGGGCATGGAGGCCAGATCCGGCGCACAGCAGATCACTGCGTTCGTTCCCCTTTCCGAGATGTTCGGTTACGCCACCGACCTGCGTTCCAAGACTCAGGGCCGCGGCAACTACTCCATGGAGCCCAGCCACTATGTGGAAGTGCCCAAGAGCATTGCGGAAAAGATTGTTTCGGACAGAAGCAAAAACAACGGATAACTTCAGAAAAAGTTCTTGAATTATCCAATGGTTTCTGCTAATATGGATATGTAAACGTTGTTTTATCAAAAAGGAGGAAATTTCCAATGGCAAAGGCTCATTTTGAAAGAACCAAGCCCCATGTCAACATTGGCACCATCGGCCACGTTGACCACGGCAAAACCACTCTGACCGCTGCTATCACCAAGGTTCTGGCTCTGCAGGGCAAGGCCAAGTTCGAAGCTTACGACATGATCGATAAGGCTCCCGAAGAGAGAGAGCGCGGCATCACCATCAACACCGCTCACGTTGAGTATGAAACTGACAACCGTCACTACGCTCACGTTGACTGCCCCGGCCATGCTGACTACGTCAAGAACATGATCACCGGTGCTGCTCAGATGGACGGCGCTATCCTGGTCGTTTCTTCTGCTGACGGCCCCATGCCCCAGACCCGTGAGCACATCCTGCTGTCCCGTCAGGTCGGCGTTCCCTACATCGTGGTCTTCATGAACAAGGTTGACCAGGTTGACGACGAGGAGCTGCTCGAGCTGGTTGAGATGGAAATCCGTGAGCTGCTGAACGAGTACGACTTCCCCGGCGATGACACCCCCATTATCCGCGGTACCGCTCTGGGTGCTCTGGAATGCACCTCCAACGATGTCAACGATCCTGCTTACAAGTGCATCCTCGAACTGATGGACGCTGTTGACAGCTGGATCCCCACCCCCGAGCGCAAGGCTGATCTGCCCTTCCTGATGCCCGTTGAGGACGTCTTCACCATCACCGGCCGCGGCACCGTTGCTACCGGCAGAGTGGAGAGAGGCCAGCTGAAGACCGGCGACGAAGTTGAGATCGTTGGCCTGAAGGACGAGAAGATGAAGTCTGTCGTTACCGGCGTTGAGATGTTCAGAAAGATTCTGGACTACGCCGAGGCCGGCGACAACATCGGTGCTCTGCTCCGTGGTATCCAGAGAACTGAAATCGAAAGAGGCCAGGTTCTCTGCAAGCCCGGCACCATTCATCCCCACACCAAGTTCCATTGCCAGGTTTACGTTCTGAAGAAGGAAGAAGGCGGCCGTCATAAGCCCTTCTTCAACAACTATCGTCCCCAGTTCTACTTCAGAACCACCGACGTTACCGGTATCATCACTCTGCCCGAGGGCACTGAGATGGCTATGCCCGGCGACAACCTGGAGTTCGACGTTGAGCTGATCACCCCCATCGCCATCGAAGTTGGCCTGCGCTTCGCTATCCGTGAAGGCGGCAGAACCGTTGGTTCCGGTGTTGTTTCCGCTATCAACGCCTGATTCCTGAACTGAATCTGAGATGCCCCCGGCTTCGGTTGGGGGCATTTTGCTGTTTTTTCAGCTTTTGATAAATTTTGCTGGTATTTGCATCCGTTTGCCGCTATAATGATAGTATGAGCTGAACAGGTTCATGACAACTGAGAAGATTGAGGAGACAATCAATGATGGAGCTTTATTTTGAGCGGCCTGCCAGCTGCTGGTCGGAAGTGCTGCCGGTGGGAAACGGCCGGCTGGGCGGCATGATCTGGGGAACGGTTCAGGAGGAGATCATCGGACTGAATGAAGAAACGATCTGGTCCGGTACACCGGATGTTCACCGTCCCACCCATTCGGCGGAGCACCTGGACGAGTGCCGTCGTCTGATCTTTGAAGAGAAATATGAAGAGGCGGAGCGCCTGATTGAGAAGCAGATGCTGGGCAATTACGGAGAATCCTATCTGCCGGTGGGCAATCTGCGGATCGGTTTTTCTCACGGGGAAGCCGATGAAGGCAGCTATCGCCGCTCGCTGGATCTGGAAACGGCTCTGGTGACGGTTTCTTATACGGTCAGTGGGGTTCA
This sequence comes from Oscillospiraceae bacterium, assembly GCA_029098085.1. Lineage (GTDB taxonomy): Bacteria > Bacillota > Clostridia > Oscillospirales > Ruminococcaceae > Faecivivens. The sequence continues at coordinate 5,591 of JAQXNQ010000096.1, read as the reverse complement.
GTATACCCGGCAGATTTTTGCCAGCCATCCGGATAACGCCCTGATCGTGAAGCTGAGCGCTTCTGCCCCCATGGACAAAATCCGTGTTTCGATGGACACCCAGCTGCGGATGGATGAAGCCCGTTTTCAGGATGACGGCATGAACTATATGCTGCGCTGCCCGGAGCATGTGGATCCCACCTATGTTGCTTCCGAGGAGCCGATCATCTGGGGCGAAAAGGGTACCCGTTTCCCTGTGCGGCTGTCGGTGGCCGATACCGATGGCCACCTGGGCTGCAGTGATGGGATTTTGGAGATCGCCGGCGCTACCTCTGTGGTACTTGCTCTGTCTGCCGTTTCCATCCCCAAAGAGCTTCCGGTATATCCCATGCTGCTGTCCCGTCATCTGGTGGATTATCAGAAGCGGTACCGCCGGGTGGAGCTGAATCTGGGAGAGCAGCTGCCTCTCCCTACCGATCAGCGGCTGGAGCGGCTAAAGGCGGGGGAGCAGGACAACGGCCTGTATGCGCTGTATTTCCAGTACGGCCGCTACCTGCTGATCAGCTCGGCCAACGAGGACAGCACTCTGCCTCCAAACCTGCAGGGCATCTGGTGCTGGCAGCTGCGCGCTCCCTGGAGCTGCAACTTCACCACCAACATCAACGTGGAGATGAATGTTTGGCCCGCCCTCAGCTGCGGTCTGCCTGAAGCGCTGGCGCCCTATTTCCGCCTGCTGGAGCGGATGGTGGAAAACGGAAGAGTAACCGCAAGGGAATATTTTGGCTGCCGGGGCTTCTGCGCCGGTCACAACACCGATGTGTGGGCATTTACCCACCCGGTGGGCATTCCCTTCGGTACGGATGAAGCACATCGGGGCTGCAGTCCCTATGCCATGTATACCGGTGCGGGCGCCTGGATGTGTCAGGAGCTGTGGAAGGCCTATGAATATCAGCAGGATGCCGATTTTCTGCGGGAGAAGGTTCGGCCGATTCTGGCAGAGTCGGCCCGTTTCTACTGTGATTTTCTGGTGGAGAAGGACGGGTATCTGGTCACTTGTCCCTCCACCTCCCCCGAAAACTGTTTTCTGGATCCCGTCGACGGCAGCATCCGTGCGGCTTCTGCCGCCTCGGCGATGGATATGACGCTGGTGCGGGAGGTGTTCCGGCACTATCTGTCCGCCTGTGAGGCTCTGGGTGAAGAGGATGAGCTCTGCGGCGAAATCCGCGAGAAACTGCCCCGGCTCTTCCCCTATCAGATCGGCCGGTATGGACAGCTGCAGGAGTGGTATCGGGATTATGATGAGCCGGAGCCCGGTCACCGGCACCTTTCTCATCTGTACGGTCTGTTTCCCGGTGAGGAGTTTGTGGGAGATGACCGTCTGACCGAGGCCTGCCGTGCTTCGCTGCAGCGCCGGATTGAAAACGGCGGCGGCCACACCGGCTGGAGCTGTGCCTGGCTGATCAATCTGTACGCGGTGCTGCAGGATCGGGAGAACGCCACGGCTTTCCTGCACACCCTGCTGACCCGTTCCACCCTCTCCAACCTTTGGGACAGCTGTCCTCCCTTCCAGATCGACGGCAATTTCGGCGGAACGGCGGCCATTGCCAATCTGCTGGTGCAGGATCGGGGCGGTGAAGTGAAGCTGCTGCCCTGTCTGCCGGAGGCATGGAAGGACGGCTCCGTCAGGGGACTGCGCATCAAGGGCGGCAAGGCCGTGGATCTCTGCTGGAAGGACGGCGCTTTGACCAGCAGCCGGATTTACCAGGCGGATTAAGCAAATCAGTCATAGGGGAGAATGTCGATGAAAAAGCCTTTGATCTGTATTTCCAGCGGCAGCAACCGGCAGCCGCTCACCGGTTCCCCCATCCGGAGCCTGACCTGTCCTGTTTCCTATCCCTCTGCCATTGAAGCGGCGGGCGGTATTCCGCTGCTGTCGGCAGAGCAGTGTCCGGAAGAAATGGCGGAGCTGTGTGACGGCCTGCTGCTTTCCGGCGGCGAGGACATGGATCCCTGCTGGTATGGGGAAACCGTACTCAATGAAACCGTGGTCATTGATTCTTTGCGGGATCGGTACGAAGCCGAGCTCTGCAGAGCCTTTCTGCGGGCGGAGAAGCCGATTCTTGCCATCTGCCGGGGCTTTCAGCTGCTCAACGTGGTGCTGGGCGGCGATCTGTGGCAGGATCTGACCGAACAGCTGGGCTTCATCCATTCGGACGCCCGGCTGCGGCATCCCTGCTATGCGGAAGAGGGCTCGGTGCTGCAGCAGCTGTACGGCTCGGAGTTTCGGGTGAACTCCACTCACCATCAGGCCGTCCGCAGGCTGGGGGAGGGCCTTTGGGTCACCGCCCGATCGGTGGAGGGGATTGTGGAAGGCTATGAGCACCGGACGCTGCCCATTCTGGGCACCCAGTTCCACCCTGAGCGGATGACCGGGCCCTGGCGGGACGAGCGGACGCCGGATTTCGCCGACTGGTTTGCTCATTTTATCAGGTTGACCCGCCAGGACGGGTGAGGGCAGCTGGTATGCTGTCAAAAACAGGCGTTCCCCTTGACAAAAAGCAGTGAAGCGTCTATAATTTATGACATAAGTCAGAAATGAGAGAGCGATATGGCACGTCCCAAAAAATGCAGGCGTATCTGCGGCATGCCTCAGGTTGACAGTTTTGTACCGTTGTTGCGGGAGTCCGCTGCGGAAGCACAGGATTCGCTTCCGCCGGTGGAAATGACACTGGAGGAGTACGAGAGTGTCCGGCTGATTGATTTGCTGGGCTGTACCCAGGAGGACTGCGCCCGCCAGATGGAGGTGGCGCGCACGACCGTGCAGGCCGTTTATGATTCGGCGCGGAAAAAACTGGCAGAAGCGCTGGTGCAGGGAAAGACCCTGGTCATCCGGGGCGGCAGCTATGTGCTGTGTCCGCAGTCCGGTCAGTGCTGCGGGGAAAACTGCGGATCCTGTGTCCGCTGTGCCGGGGATCGCTGCTCAGGCTGCTGCCGTTTTTCCGGCAGCAATTCAAAACAAGGGGAGTCTTCAGAATGAAAATTGCAGTTACCTACGAAAACGGTCTGGTCTTTCAGCACTTTGGCCACAGCAGACAGTTCAAGATCTATGAAGCTGCCGACGGAAAGATTCTTTCCGGCACCGTCGTGGCGGCCGGAGGCAGCGGTCACGGCGCGCTGGCGGGCTTTTTGAAAGCCCTGGGTGTAGACGCTCTGATCTGCGGCGGCATCGGCGGAGGAGCCCGCGCGGCGCTGGCAGAGGCCGGCATCGACCTCTATCCCGGTGTTGTGGGGCTGGCCGATCAGCAGGCTGCGGCTCTGGCGGAGGGGCGGCTGATGTTCGACCCCGATACGGTCTGCGCTCATCATCACGAAGAAAGCGGTCACAATTGCGGCGGTCATGACGGGCAGAGCTGCAGCGATCATGACTGCGGCGGTCACTGCAACTCATAATCCAAAGGCGGCGGGAGAAAATCCTGCCGCTTTTTCTTTGAGTCGGGAGAAATACCGGCGATCCATTGCTTTTTTTGCCAAAAAGAATTATAATAAGCCCAGATGACGGAATATTCCGGCCTGGAAAGGAAGAGATCTTGTGGAAAAAACAGCTTTTGAAGCAAAATACTATGTGGATCGGCACGGCAGCAGCTGCCTGAAATGGGATGCCCTGGGAAAGAGCTACGGCGATCCCGATTTGATCGCCCTCTGGGTGGCGGACATGGACTTCCGGGTGCCGGACAGCGTGACCGAGGCCCTGCGCGCCGCTGTGGACAACGGTGCTTACGGCTATTATGACATCCCGGACAGCTATTACGAAGCTTTTATTGGCTGGGAAAAAGAGCAGCACGGCTATACGGTGCAGAAGGAGTGGCTGCTGTATACGCCCGGCGTGGTGGCCGGCATCTACGGTTTTGTCAACGCCATGTCGGAGCCCGGCGACGCCTGCATGATTCTCTCTCCCTGCTACTATCCCTTTATGGGCGCGGTGCGGGACAACGGCAGAAAGCTGGTCTGCTGCATGCTGCAGGAGCATGACGGCGTTTACACCGTTGACTTTGCCGATTTTGAGCGGAAGATCGAGGAAAATGATGTGAAGATCTTTATCCTCTGCTCGCCCCACAACCCGGTGGGCCGGATCTGGAAGCGGGAGGAGCTGCAGCAGATGCTGGAAATCTGCCGCCGCCACCATGTCTTTGTCATCAGCGATGAGATTCATCAGGACATCGCCATGCCCGGCCATACCCAGATCCCTACGGCAACAGTGGGGGACTACAGCGATATGCTGGTGACCCTGACCGCGCCTTCCAAAACCTTCAACCTGGCCGGCTGCCAGCACTCGATTGCCATCGTGCCGGATAAGAGCATCCGCGCCCGGTTTGAGAAAATCCGCGGCCTGATGCGGATCGGAAACGGCAACAGCTTTGGCTACATCGCGGCGGAGGCCGCTTATGCGCATGGCGCTTCCTGGCTGCAGGGCGCCGTGGAGACCATCTGGCGCAACTACTGCTATCTGAGGGATACCCTGAACCGGGAGCTGCCCGGAGCCGTGGTTTCTCCGCTGGAGGGCACCTACCTGGCCTGGGTGGATCTGAAGAAGGTGGTCAGGGGCGACCTGAAGACCATGGTGCAGCAGAAGGCCCGGATGGCCGTGAGCTTCGGTCAGGGCTTCTACCCCGAAGAGAACGGCGACTGCCACATCCGGATCAATCTGGCCACCTCCGGCGACAATGTGGAAACGGCGGTGCAGAATCTGATCCGGGCGGCAAAAGAGGATTGACGCCGCTGTTTTCCTGGCGGGCATTTTCAGAAAAACGGTGAAAATCCTTTGACAGGAGGAGCGTGCATGGCGTACACAGAGCATCCGGATGAGAACGGGCTGTATGTGGACGGGGATTTTCCGCGGAATCTGGAGGAATTGGCGCTTCTGGTGGATCCCGGAGAAGATTCCATACAGGAGCCGTTTGAGTGGGCATCAGATCAGGAAGAGCCGGACGGCGAAGATCTGTATGACGAAGCCACGGACGATGAAGACCTGGATGACGAAGATCTGGATGACGAAGACCTGGATGACGAAGACTTGGATGACGAAGACCTGGATGACGAAGAAGATCCCGGCGAAGAGGAAGATGAGGAGCGGGATCTGTACTGTCTGCTGATGATGAAGACCACAAAGCCGGGCTGCGGCCGGCCCGGTGTCTTTGGCGGCAATGGGGATGCGATGTCCTATGAGCTGAAGCTGCTGCACGGTCAGAGCGCGAAGGAACTGTTGTCCGTCTATGTGGAACAGATTGAAAGCTGGCTGCGGGCTCATCCGGATTATGACCGGCTGGAGCTGAGTGAGGGCCGGATCAAGCAGTGCACCTTTTGGCCGAGGGAGGCTGTGAGAAACCATCGTGCGGCAGCCGAGCTGCTGGACGTGCTGGGCCAGGAGATCCGCAGGCAGGGCACTGACGGCACCCTGTGCGAGATCACGGCCTTTGAGGGCTGTGCGGATGGATTCCGGGCGCTGAAGTATGATCTGGATGAGAGCCCGGTCCGGCTGCCCTGTACGCCGGCTGATTTTGACACCAACGCCATCGAGGGCGGAGATGCCTGGGAAATGCTGCGCGGAGAGCAGA
>JAQXNQ010000095.1 GCA_029098085.1 Oscillospiraceae bacterium | reverse complement strand
TGCTTTGCTGTGCATGAATCTGACAAAGAGACTGCGGTCTCTTTTGCGCCAATTTTTGCAAATCTGTCTACTGGGCGTTCTTATCCCAGATTTTGAATTTTATGAGCTTGCGGAGTAGACTCTATGTATCTGACCCTGTTCTCCATGTAGTAATCGTGGCCGCGCTCTGCGATGGCGGCGCTGATCTTCATGCTCTTGAGGTCATCCAGACGGAAGCTACTATCATCGCTGCCGCTGACATATTCATCATCTTCCTTTGCCGGTGCCTTGTACCAAGTAACAATCTTGCTTTGCGGCAGCGCGGCTCTGTCGAAGGTAACGAAGTGCGATCCCGCGTTAAAGAACTGGCCGTGTACTTCTGTGTCTGCCAGTCCGATGACGCGCTTGTAGTCGGACACCTTTATTTTGAAATTGTAAGCGACCTCCACGACGCGACCGCGCTGTCCTTCCAGCTTGCCGTCTACATAGACGATGTCGCCAACATGCAGGTCGAACCGATCGTTGTAGTATGCCAGCGAGGATCCTCTGCCGGGGAACAATACCTGTACCACCGACTTTCTGGGTACGACGCTGCGCGGCTCCAAGACCACAGGAGTCTCCCCCTTTCTTTCCGTATAGTCTGCTGCAAATCCAATCTTAAATGCCATAACGCGTACCTCCTTGAAGTAGCTGTTGTTCTATCTTATGATCTCATTTTACACGAGGATATGTCCCATAAACCGGACTGTAAATTCATTATAGCATACTTTTTCGCGTTTTCAGCACCTTATTTTTCTCCAAAATTAAAGACGTACGATTTCGTGCATCTTAAACGCAAAAAGCGCCCTCGACAACCGTTCTGAGCTGTCGAGGGCAAATTGTTACGAACATAGGAGTATGATCAATCATGATTCACTGCGTATCTTATTGCAATGGTAATAATTCCCGTAATGCAATGTGAATGTCCTCATCAATGCGCAATGACCTTAGCTGAATTTCGTTGGGACAATAACACTCTCCAAGGTTTATGCAGGCGTATTGAGCATTTGTGTTTTGAGCCGTCATGTGCTAAAACGGGTATTGGATAATGGCCGGTGTATTGCTTCCAACACCTAATTCCAGATAGAGAATTTTTCCGTGCTTGTGCCGTTGCAGGAACGCTGTATACCTGCTCGCAGCCTGATACCAACCCTCATCCTGCACAAAAGTGTCATCGCATCGCAGGTTCATTGTCATAGGTGCACCGCATACCGGGCACAGGGGGATCAACTCTGACGGGATTTTCATATCCCGCTGCTCGGCAACCATCCGGTGGACGGCTTCTTCATTGTCAAATGTCAAAAGCCTTTTTAGATGATAAGGACGCCGTGTCCGGAAAGCTATATTCATATTTTGAGTATATAGTTGAATGATCAAATCCCTCTGAAACTGAAATCAGAGGGATTTCAATGTCACCCAAATGTCACCAAGTTATCAAATGTTATCTCACGTTATTTGTTTCAAGGATAAAACCGTGATCCCAATTTCAAACAGCAAAAACCCCGCGAACTTAGTGTTCACGGGGTTTCGTGGCGGGGAAGGAGGGATTCGAACCCTCGATGGGGTATTAGCCAGCTTTCCGCTTGCGGAAAGCGATGTACTGAGTTCCAGTCGTGCGCTTGAACCAGGATAGCAGAAACCAATAACAAACACCCCGCGAACGCTCTGTTCACGGGGTTTCGTGGCGGAGAAGGAGGGATTCGAACCCTCGATGGGGTATTAGCCCATACACGAGTTCCAGTCGTGCGCCATAAACCAAGCTAGGCGACTTCTCCATAAACTGGCGCTGCATCAGCAACGAATATTATTATAGCAGACAGTGAAAAATTTGTCAACGACTTTTTGCAAAAAATTCTGAAAAATCGGAATGAATGCAAAAAGAGGCTGTTCGGGCGTGGGCATTTGTGCTATACTGGCTTTGAAAATGCCGCGAGCGGCGGCTGAAGGAGGCTACTATATGGCGAAGAAAATTGAAGAGCTGGATCGGAATTTTGCGGCTGCAAAGCCGGTCGGGGAATATGTGTACCGGTCGGTGTGGGAAATTCCGGCGCTGGAGATCGAGGGCCTGCACCCGGGTACCTTCTGCCGGATGGATCCCGCCGTGCTGCCGCTGATGTCGGAGGGGGTGCAGGAGCTGGCCTGGCACACCTCGGGAGGCGCCGTGCGGTTCCGGGCGAATGGGAAGCGGTTCGGCTTCCGGATGGAGCTGCGCAGCGGCGGGGATATGAGCCATATGCCCCGCACCGGTATCAGCGGGCTGGACATCTATCTGGGCAGCGGGGAAGGCTGCCGGTTCCGCCAGAGCACCCAGCCGGCCTGCGGAGCCACACTGGCAGAGGGGGAATGCCTGCTGCCGGAAGGCGGGGAGGAGGTCACCCTCTATCTTCCTCTTTATAACGGACTGAACCGGCTGGAGCTGGGCTTCTGCCCCGGGGAGGAGCCGCTTGCTCCGGCGGCGCACAGGCTGGAGCAGCCGGTACTGTTCTACGGCTCCTCCATCACCCAGGGCGGCTGCGCCAGCCGCCCCGGCAACGCCTATGCCGCCATGCTGGGGCGGATGCTGGACTGCCCCATCCGCAACCTGGGCTTTTCCGGCAATGGAAAGGGGGAGCGGGAGATGGCCGATTACATCGCCTCCCTGCCCATGGCGGCGCTGGTGCTGGACTATGATCACAACGCTCCTTCGCCGGAATATCTGCAGAAGACTCATCTGCCCTTCCTGCAGCGGATTCTGGAAAGCCATCCCGATCTGCCGGTGCTGTTTGCCAGCAAGCCGGACTTTGGCCGCACCTCCGCCGCGGAGGATGCGCAGCGCCGGGAGGTGGTTCGGGCGTCCTATGACTGGATGAAGGAGCAGGGGCTGTGCGCCGCTTTTCTGGACGGTGAGCGCCTGTTTGACGGCCCCCTGGCCGACAGCTGCACGGTGGACGGCTGCCATCCCAACGATCTGGGCTTTTACCGGATGGCCATGGCGATGTACCCCCTCCTGAAAGAGCTGCTGGAGGGCTGAGCAGCAGCGGCGCAGCCGGTGAGACTGCCGCGCCGCTTTGCCGGGGGAGCCGTTAAGTAATACTCCCTCTGTCGACGAGCCCAAAGCTGATGGAAAGGGCGGAATTGATGCTCTCCATGGTGTCGGCGGGCAGCTCACCCATCCGTTCCCGCAGGCGGCGCTTGTCGATGGTGCGCACCTGCTCCAGCAGGACGGTGGAGTCCTTCTGCAGGCCGCAGCTGCCGGCGGCGACCTCGATGTGGGTGGGCAGCTTTGCCTTATCCCGCTGACTGGTGATGGCGGCGGCAATGACGGTGGGGCTGTAGCGGTTGCCCACATCGTTCTGAATGATCAGCACCGGGCGGACGCCGCCCTGTTCTGAGCCTACGACCGGGCTCAGATCGGCGTAATAAATCTCTCCTCGTTTCACTGACACAAGCGGTTGCTCCTTTCAGAGATTTCCCCTTGGAAAGGGTATGCTTAGTATGAACGGAAGACGCTTCCTTCATTCCTGAGAAAAAGTCTTCCGGTGTTTTTTCTTCCTCTCCATCATATGGCGGAGACGTCTCTTTGGCCCCCGGAGCAGGGGAGGAGCGGTGCTGCTCCGGGACAGAACGCCCGGCGGAAGGGTCCCGGAACTATGAAATTATTGTGAATTTCCGGAAAAGTCCTAGAAGTTCAGGCGGCTTATTGGTATAATATTGTTTCAGAGGGGAGCGCTGTTTTCCCGAAAACCGGCACAGCCGCCGAAAGGAGTGGGCCTTTGACCCTGAACATCGTGCTGGTGGAGCCGCAGATTCCGCAGAACACCGGAAACATCTCCCGCACCTGTGCTGTCACCGGTGCGCGGCTGCATCTGGTGGGCCCCATGGGCTTTACCGTTGACGATAAAAAGCTCAGGCGGGCCGGACTGGACTACTGGCACCAGCTGGACATCACTTACTACGACAGTCTGGATGACTTTTTCGCCCGCAACCGGGGCGCGTTTTTCTATTTCACCACCAAGGGCCGCCGCACCTACTGCGAGGCCTCTTATCCCGACAACTGCTACCTGTTTTTTGGCAGGGAGGACGCCGGTCTGCCGGAGGAGCTGCTGCGGCAGCATCCGGACAGCTGCCTGCGGATTCCCATGCGGCCCGCCCTGCGGAGCCTGAACCTGTCCAACACGGTGGCCATCGGCGTCTACGAGGTGCTGCGCCAGTGGAGCTTTCCGGGATTGGAGCGGCAGGGACAGCCCCGCAGCTTCTGCTGGGAGGATCTGCCCCGGGATACCAACGAGGAGGAGAACTCATGAGAAAAATCAAGATTATGACCGATTCGGCCAGCGATGTTCCTTATGAGGCGGAGGAGCGCTACGGCATCAAGGTGCTCTGCTTTGCCATCGCGGTGGACGACCAGTCCTACACCGAGCGCAGGGATTTTACCCCCACCGAATTTTACGATATCCTGACCCATGCGTCCCGGATCCCCACCACCGCTCAGTATACGCCTGTTCAGTTTGAGGAGGCCTATGAGGAGGTGTGGCAGGAGGGCTGCAGCGATCTGATTTATGTGGGCATCAACAGCAAGGGTTCCGGCACCTTCCAGAATTCCCTGATCGCCCGGGAGAATTTCTATGAAGCCCATCCCGAGGCGAGGGAGCAGCTGCAGATCCACTGTCTGGACTCCCGCACCTACTGCCTGGGCTACGGCTATCCGGTGGTGGAGGCCGCCATCAAGGCGGAGAAGGGCGCGTCGGCCCAGGAGATCGTCAGCTATCTGGAGAACTGGTTCTCCTGCTGCAGCGTCTACTTTACCCCCTATACCCTGGAATATGTGAAAAAGAGCGGCCGGGTCAGTGCTGCTGCCGCCTTTGTGGGTGAGCTGGTGGGCCTCAAGCCCATTATCAGCTTCCCGGACGGGGAGTCCAAGGTGCTGACCAAGGTTCGCGGTGAGCGGGCGGTGGTGCCTGCTCTGGCCAAAATGGCGCAGAGTACCATGATCCCCCACACCGAATACGCCGTCATCGTCGGCGCCAATCCCGAGTATGCCAGGCAGCTGGCCGCCGAGATGGAGAAGGCGGTGGGCTATCCTCCCGCCATGATCGGCAATCTGGGCGCGGCCATCGCCGTCAACGCCGGCCCCGATGTGGTGGGCATCGTGATCCGCAACAAGGATCGGGCCGCAGGGCGATAATACCGAAGCAGACCCCCTTTTTCCAAAAAAACCTGTATATGGCGGAGATTTTATGGCTTTCCCTCTTGAAAATTTTGCGGGAATGCGATAGAATAACCATAGATTGTTGTGTTCTTAACAATTCAAACTCAACAGGAAGGATGACTTGTAATGCCCTCTTACAACAAAAAGACTGTCGATGACATCTGCGTCAAAGGCAAAAGAGTTCTCGTCCGCTGCGACTTCAATGTCCCCATGAAGGACGGCAAGATCACCGACGAAAACCGCATCAACGCTGCTCTGCCCACCATCAAAAAGCTGATCGCCGACGGCGGCCGCGTGATCCTCTGCAGCCATCTGGGCAAGCCCAAGAACGGCCCCGAGGCGAAATTCTCCCTGGCTCCCGTGGCTGTCCGCCTGTCTGAGAAGCTGGGCCAGCCTGTGACCTTCGCCGCTGACGACACCGTGGTCGGCGAGAACGCCAAGGCTGCCGTTGCCGCCATGAAGGACGGCGACGTGATCCTGCTGGAGAACACCCGTTTCCGCAAGGAAGAGACCAAGAACCTGCCTGAGTTCAGCCAGGAGCTGGCCTCCATCTGCGACGTGTATGTCAACGACGCGTTCGGCTCCGCTCACCGCGCTCACTGCTCCACCGCCGGTGTGACCGACTACATCTCCGAGACTGCTGTCGGCTACCTGATGGGCAAGGAGCTGGAGTACCTGGGCAACGCCGTCAACGATCCCGTTCGTCCCTTCGTCACCATCCTGGGCGGCGCCAAGGTTGCGGACAAGCTGAACGTCATCGAGAACCTGCTGAACAAGGCCGACACCCTGATCATCGGCGGCGGCATGGCCTACACCTTCCTGGCTGCCAAGGGCTACACCGTCGGCAAGTCCCTGCTGGACGAGACCAAGATCGAGTACTGCGCCGAGATGCTGAAGAAGGCTGAGGAGAAGGGTGTCAAGATCCTGCTCCCCGTCGACTGCGTCATCACTGCTTCCTTCCCCGATCCCATCGACGCCGAGATCGAGACCGCTGTTGTGGACGCCGACAAGATCCCTGCCGATATGATGGGCATGGACATCGGCCCCAAGACCGCCGAGCTGTATGCTGAGGCTGTCCGCAGCGCCAAGACCGTCGTCTGGAACGGCCCCATGGGCGTGTTTGAGAACCCCATCCTGGCTGCCGGCACCATCGCTGTGGCCAAGGCCATGGCTGAAACCGACGCTACCACCATCATCGGCGGCGGTGACTCTGCTGCGGCTGTCAACACCCTGGGCTTCGGCGACAAGATGACCCACATCTCCACCGGCGGCGGCGCTTCTCTGGAATTCCTGGAGGGCAAGGTGCTTCCCGGTATCGCCTGCATCAACGACAAATAAGATCCCAGCCTGATTCATCCGAGCTTCCGTCCGCCTGCTGCGGCTGGCGGAAGCTCTTTGTTTTCCAACGAGAATAGTACGGAGGTAGTTTCCCATGAACAAAGCACTGAGAAAAGCCGTCATCGCCGGCAACTGGAAGATGAACAAGACCCGCCCCGAGGCTGCTGCCCTGATCGCGGAGCTGAAGCCCCTGGTGGCTGACGCCGGCTGCGAGGTTGTGGCCTGCGTGCCCTTCACCAACCTGGAGACCGTGCTGGAGGCCGTCAAGGGCTCCAACATCAAGGTCGGCGCTCAGAACTGCCACTTTGAGAAGTCCGGCGCCTTCACCGGCGAGATCTCTGCCGACATGCTGGCTGAGATGGGCGTGGAGTACGTGGTGCTGGGCCATTCCGAGAGACGTCAGTACTTCGGCGAGACCGATGAGACCGTCAACAAGCGGCTGACCGCCGCCCTGGCTGCCGGCCTGAAGGTCATCCTCTGCGTGGGCGAGATGCTGGCTGACCGTGAAAACGGCATCACCGGCGAGCTGGTCGCTCTGCAGACCAAGATCGCGCTGAAGGGCGTTTCCAAGGAAGACCTGAAGAACGTCATCATCGCCTACGAGCCCGTCTGGGCCATCGGCACCGGCAAGACCGCCACTGCCGAGCAGGCCAACGAGGTCTGCGCTATCATCCGCGGCGTCATCGCTTCCATCTACGATCAGGAAGCTGCCGACGGCATCACCATTCAGTACGGCGGCTCCATGAACGCCAAGAACGCGGCCGAGCTGGTTGCCCAGCCCGACGTGGACGGCGGCCTCATCGGCGGCGCTTCCCTGAAGGCTGTCGACTTCTCGGTCATCGTCAAGGCTGCCACCGAGGGCTGATTGTCCCACACAACAGACCGGAGGCGGAGCTGCTCCGCTTCCGGTTTTCCATGCAACAGAAGGAGGATGCTTCCCATGTCCAAAAGACCCGTTGCGCTGCTGATTCTGGACGGCTTCGGCAAGAGCACGTCTGATTACGGCAACGCCATCACTGCCGCCAATACCCCCAATCTGGACAAATACATGAGCGAGTGCCCCCATACCCTGATCGGTGCGTCCGGTCTGGATGTGGGCCTGCCCGACGGACAGATGGGCAACTCTGAGGTGGGCCACACCAACATCGGCGCCGGCCGCGTTGTGTACCAGATGCTGGTCAAGATCACCAAGGATATTCAGGACGGCGTGTTCTTCAAGAATCCCGCTCTGCTCTCCGCCATGGAGAACTGCAAAGCGAACGGCTCTGCCCTGCACCTGATGGGCCTGCTGTCCGACGGTGGCGTTCATTCCCACAACGAGCACCTGTACGGCCTGCTGCAGATGGCCAAGGCCAACGGCCTGGAAAAGGTTTATGTCCACTGCTTCCTGGACGGCCGTGACGTTCCTCCGTCCTCCGCAGCCGACTTTATGCGGCAGCTCTGCGACAAGATGAAGGAGATCGGCGTGGGCCAGGTGGCCACCATCGCCGGCCGCTTCTACGCCATGGACCGGGACAACGCCTGGGATCGGGTGGAGAAGGCCTATGCCGCCATGGTGTACGGCGAGGGCGTCAAGGGCTGCTGCCCCGTGGGCGCCATCGAGAAGAGCTATGAAAACGGCGTCACCGACGAGTTCATGCTGCCCACCGTGGTCACTCCTGAGGGCACCATCAAGGCAAACGACAGCGTGATCTTCTTCAACTTCCGTCCCGACCGCGCCCGTCAGATCACCCGGGCCTATGTGGATCCCGATTTCAAGGGCTTTGAGCGGAGAAACGGCTTCTTCCCCCTGAAGTATATCTGCATGGCTCAGTACGACGCCACCATGCCTAATGTGGAGGTGGCCTATCCCCCCGAAGCGCTGACCATGACCTTCGGCGAGTATGTGAGCCAGTGCGGCAAGACCCAGCTGCGGATTGCCGAGACCCAGAAGTACGCCCATGTGACCTTCTTCTTCAACGGCGGCGAGGAAAAGACCTTCCCCGGCGAGGACCGGATCCTGATCCCCTCTCCCGATGTGGAGACCTTCGACCTGAAGCCCGAGATGAGCGCCTACGAGGTCACCGACGCGGTGGTCAAGGCCATCGAGGAGGACAAGTACGACACCATCATCCTCAACTGGGCCAACTGCGACATGGTGGGCCATACCGGCATCTTTGACGCCGCCAAGGCCGCTGTGGAGGCGGTGGACACCTGCGTGGGCCGCACGGTGGAAGCCATCCTCAAAAAGGGCGGCGCGGCGCTGATCACCGCCGACCACGGCAACGCCGAGAAGATGTACGAGCCCGACGGCTCTCCCTTCACTGCTCATACCACCAACCCCGTTCCCCTGATTCTGGCAGGCTATCCCTGTACCCTCAAGGAAGGCGGACGGCTGGCTGACCTGGCTCCCACCATGCTGGAGCTGATGGGTCTGGAGCAGCCCAAGGAGATGACCGGCGAGAGCCTCATCGCCAAATAAGCCTTTTCTGCGAAAAAAGCCATGGACGGCGGTTGTTGTCCATGGCTTTTATGTTTGGAGGAGGATGCGTATGATTTATTTCACCGGAGACACCCACGGCCACATCGACACCGGCAAGCTCAGCGGGCGGGCCTTTCCGCTGCAGAAGCGGCTGACCCGGGAGGACTTTCTGATTATCTGCGGCGACTTCGGCTGCATCTGGGACGGCGGCTCCCGGGACAAATGGTGGCTGGACTGGTATCAGCGGAAGAATTTCACCACCCTGTTTGTGGACGGCAACCACGAGAATCATCCCCTTTTGAACCGGTATCCGGTGGAAATGTGGAATGGCGGCAAGGTGCATCGGATCCGGAAGAACATCCTCCACCTGATGCGGGGGCAGGTCTACAACATCGATGGTCAGACCCTCTTCACCTTCGGCGGTGCACCTTCCCATGACCTGTGGGCGCGGAAGCTGGGGGTCAGCTGGTGGCCGGAGGAGGTGGCTTCTGAGGCGGAGATTGCCGAGGCGAGGGCTAATCTCGACCGGGTTGGCTGGAAGGTGGACTATATCGTTACCCATACCGTCAGCGCCCGGATGATCCGGGAGGAGCTGACCCAGCTGATGCCGCTGGACATCATCCTCAATCCCACCGAGGATTTCCTCAGCGAAGTGGAGGAAAAAGCCGAGTGGAAGATGTGGTTTGCCGGGCATTTCCACCGGGATATGATCATCTGGCGGCGGAATACCTGCCTGCTCTATCAGAAGGTGCGGGCCCTGACCGACGAGCTGACAGCGGTCAACGATCCGCGGAAATGAAGAACCCCGCCTGTTCACGCAGGCGGGGTTTCATGCTGTACAGCGAGCTGCCCTGTTCATTTTCAAGGGGCGCAGCCCTGATTCACCTTCATATCCCGCAAAGCGGGAACTTTCACGATCCGAAGGATCATTTCACATTCTGCGCAGCAGAATATATCACTTTCCGCAAAGCGGAAAATTTCACTTCTCCACTCCCCAATCCACGCAGGGCTCAGGCGACAGGTCGAAATGCAGCACGCCGCCGGCAGTCAGCTCGTCCCAGGTCACATAGCTGCGGTTGATGGGTTCGCCGTTCAGCGTCACGCTGCGGATGTACCAGTTTTCTTTGGGATCCCGGTCGGTTTCGATGATCAGCCGGTCGCTGACGGTGCGGCTGTGGTAGCGGGGATCCAGCTGGATGGTCTGGCTGGGCAGATAAGGGGTGTTCAGGTCGAAGCGGCCGCTGGCAGCGGTGGTGGAGTGGAAGCCCAGAGAGGTCAATACAAACCAGCCCGACATCTGTCCCACGTCCTCGTTGCCGCAGTAGCCGAAGGCACCGGCCCGGTAGGCCTCGTTCTGAATCCGCCGCACCCAGTACTGGGTGCGCCAGGGCTTCCCGGCGTGATTGAACAGATGGGCCACCGTGTGGCAGGGCTCGTTGGAGTGGTTGTAGGCATCGTTCCAGAGGGCGGTCAGATCCGCCTCGGACAGGAACCGCTCCAGCTTTTCGCAGAAGACCTCTTTGCCGCCCATGCAGTCGATCAGGCTGTCAATGTCGTGGGGGACAAACCAGCTCTGTTGGAAGATGTTGCTCTCCACACAGCCGCGGATGTCGTAGAT
Source organism: Oscillospiraceae bacterium (assembly GCA_029098085.1). Lineage (GTDB taxonomy): Bacteria > Bacillota > Clostridia > Oscillospirales > Ruminococcaceae > Faecivivens. The sequence goes on along the minus strand of JAQXNQ010000095.1, from coordinate 3,649 downwards.
GCCGTCTTCCTCCATCCAGCGGCCCTGCTCATCCTTGCGGCGCATCCAGCCGAAGTCGGTGTCAAAGATATTGCGCCAGTTTCCGGACTGCCGGAGCAGGGAAGCAGCTTCCTCCGGATGGCCGGAGGCGTCGGCGAAGCGGCTGATGCACCAGTCGGCAAAGGCGTTTTCCACCGTCTGGGAGATGTCGCCGGGGATGTAGCCGTACTGCAGCATCTGCTCCCGGCCGCTGCGGCCGGGGTAGCCGCCCTCGGTGAGCTTTTTGCAGATCTCCCAGGCCTTTTCGGTGTCATAGTCCCGGATGCCCTTGCAGTAGGCGTCGGCCAGGACGATGGCGCCGGGGTCGCCCACCATGCAGCCGGTCTCCAGACCGAAGATCTCCCACCGGGGAAGGGGGCCGTCCGCCGAATCGGCGGCTTCGATCAGGGTATTGATCATGTCGTTGACGGCGTCGGGCTGCAGCAGGGTCAGCAGCGGGAACTCGCTGCGGTAGACATCCCAGCCGCTGAAAACGGTGCGGCTGAAGAAACGGTCGGTGTGCTTGACCTGCCCGGCGGAAACATAGTCACCGCAGCAGTCGGTGTTGATCCGGGGATCCAGAAAAACGTGATACAGGCAGGTGTAGAACTTCTTCAGATCGGCCTTACTGCCCTCGGCGGTCACCCGGGCCAGCTGATGGTTCCAGAGGGTGGCGGCATCGGCCCGGTACCGGTCAAAATCCCAGTGAGGTGCTTCGGCCTGCAGGTTTTCCCGGGCGTTTTCCACGCTGATGTAGGAGACGCCGGCCTTCAGCAGCAGCGGCTCGGTTCCCTCGGGGAAGTCGGCATAGAAAACCGAAACCTTTCCGCTGTGCTCCCGTTGCTCGCCCAGATCTTCGCCGTTTTCCCAGACGCCGAAGGAGGTGAAGGGGTGGCTGAACTGGGCGTAGACATGCAGGGTGTAGGAAACGTGTCCGTCGCCGTGGCCCCAGCCGCCGGAGGTATAGGGGCAGCGGATGCTGCATTCGATGGTCTGGTTGTCCTCCAGCACCTTGAGCTGCTGGCTTTCGGAGCAGCCGCCCACCCGGCGGGACAGGTCGATCAGCACCCGGGGATTGCCGGAGGCGGGGAAGGCCATCCGCATGATGCCGCAGCGGAGGGTGACGGTGGTCTCGGCCCGGATGCCGTACCGGTCCAGGGTCACGGCGTAAGAACCTGCTTCGGCCTGCTCGGTTTCATGGCGGAAGGCCGATTCCCGGCCGGGGGTTCCCGGCTGATAGGGGCAGTGGGCATTGGTGCCGCTGTGGAAGGGGGGCCTGCCGGTCACCGGCATCACCTGAAAGTTGCCCAGCTCGCCGTACCAGCCCACGCCGGACAGATGGTTGATGCTGAAGCCCTCGATGGTTTCATGGTGGCAGCTGTAGCCACAGCCGTTGTCGCCGCCGGTGATGGTGTCAGGGCTGAACTGCACCATGCCCCAGGGGGCCACTGCGCCGGGATAGGTCTTGCCGCCGCCTGCAGCGGGCAGGCCGTTGGGGAAGATACCGCCGTTGGGGATGTCACCGACCGTGCCGACGATGGGGTCTACATACTGAAACAGTTCCATATTCATTCTCCTTGCTGCGTCGTGATTCTGCGATATTGCCTGCCCCGGTGAGCAGAACCTGCCTGCCGGGACTTTTGTACACGGCAGGGGCGGACGACTGGAAAAGCGTCCGTGTTCCTGCACAGATTCACTGAAAAAACGGGCGCTGCTGCTGCAGCCCCATGAAAAGCATATCGTCGTCCAGCCCAAATGTCAAGGGCGGGACGGCGGATTTGTAAGAAGAGGGTAAAAGACCGCGTCTGTTTTGTGCAGAGAGTCTGTGTTCTGATACAGATTGGAAGCAGCCCTGGCCGTCAGCGGGACAGCTGCCGGAGCCGCCCGGCGGCCAATGCCGACCCGGAAAGGAGGGCTGCGGCGGACAGGATGAAAAGAAAATCCCGTCCGGCGTCCATGGACAGGCCGGAGAAGCCTTTGATACAGAGGTGGGCGATCAGGTAACAGCCGGAAAACAGCAGCATATGAGCCGGGACACGCCGCGGTTTTTGTCTGCGCAGCAGAAAAAGGAGCAGAGCCGAGAGCAGCAGGATGCCCAAATCCAGCAGCAGATAGTAACTGAGCACCAGTCGCGGCAGAGTCTGCACGCCGCCGTCCGCTTCTCCCCACAGCAGGTGATCTTCTCCCTGATAGTCGGTATAATACAGGGGTGAAGCCGCCTCAGTGGGGGAAAGGGTGAACTGCTGGCCGCTGGAGCGGGGGGCCAGGGGATAGGTCCAGATTTCCAGAAAGCAGGCGTTTTTCTCAACCCGTGTCCGCTGCAGCCGGAAGCCGCTGTTGGGGACGGTGATGGTGGCCAGTACGCTTCCGTCGGACTGCAGCTCGGTCTGAATCAGCTCCGGGCTGAAGGGAACAGGGGTTCGCCGGGTCATCCAGGCTGCGGCTGTGACCGCCAGGGCCAGCACCAGCAGCACTGCTGTCAGCACTGAAAGAAACCAGCGCCGGGCCAGCTCCCGTTTGAGGGTCCGCAGGGGAAGGGCCGGCTCGGGAGGCAGGGGAGCGGGAAGCTGAAGATTTTTCAGGGCTTCCCGGCATTCGGAACAGACAGCCAGATGCTCCTGAACGGCGTCAGTTGTTTCAGGGCTGCAGAGCCCCTCACCGTACAGGGGCAACAGGTCACGGATCAGATTGCAGGGCAGCTTCATAAGGATTCCTCCATTCCGTCTTTCAGTTTGGCCTTGGCCCGGTGAAAGGTCACGCAGGCCCAGTTTTCGCTTTTGCCGAAGAGGCTGCCGATCTGCCGGAAGGACAGCTCGCCGAATACCCGCAGGGAAAAGACTTCTTTGTAGGGCTCCGGAAGGCTGTGAAGCAGTCGGTGGAGCATCATGGCCTGCTCCTGATCCTCCAGCACGTCAAAGGTATCCTGCCCTTCAGCTGGGAGCGGCTCCGGCACAGTGTGGATCCGGCCGTTTTTCCGCAGGTGGGACAGATAGGTTCGCCGGGCGATACCGCAGAGCCAGACCTGCAGCGGGCAGTCGTTCCGGAAGCTGTCCAGCGCCTTCATGGCCCTGAAAAAGGTCTCAGCGGTCAGTTCTTCCGCCAGACTGCAGTCGCCGGTGAGCCGGCAAAGGTACCGGAACACCTGATCAAAACAGGTGCGGTAGACCTGTTCAAACTCCATTCCCTCACCTCCTCATATAAAAGACGCGGAAGAACCGGATATCTTACAAAAGTTTTGCAGAAAATCCGAAAAATGAAAATCCCGGTCTCCCATGGGGAGACCGGGACAGGAAAAGGCGCTCAGTAGTTGGTGGCCTGACGGTAGAAGTAAGCCTGGGGATGGGCACAGACAGGGCAGACCTCGGGCGCGGACTCGCCCACATGGACATGGCCGCAGTTCTGGCAGACCCAAACGGTCACGCCCTCGGCGGTGAAGACCCTGCCCTCCTGAATGGAGGCCAGCAGCTTACGGTACCGCTCCTCGTGTTCTTTCTCGATCTGACCCACCATTTCGAACAGGTCGGCGATGCGGGTGAAGCCCTCTTCCCGGGCGGTGGCGGCGAACTCGGCGTACATCTCGGTCCACTCGTAGTTCTCACCGGAAGCAGCGTCGATCAGGTTGGCGACGGTG
>JAQXNQ010000094.1 GCA_029098085.1 Oscillospiraceae bacterium | reverse complement strand
GTGGAAAAATGATTGAGCGCATCATCCAGCCAGCCTCTCTGGAAATAGATATTGCCCTTCAGGAAATACCATTCGGCGTCTCTGGCCTGCATGGGCGTACCGTCCAGCAGCTCTTCCGCATCGGTGATCCGCCCCTGCTGAATCATCCGCCGCACATCCGCAAAGGCGGACGAGCTCTGGCTGTAGCCGTTCTGCTGATAATTACCCTGACCATAGCCGCTCTGCTGGTAGCCCCCCTGGCCATAAGCGCTGCTCTGCTGCTGTCCGCCGGAGCGGAAGCGCCGGGTGATCATGTCGTAGGCTTCATTGATCTCCTGCATCTTCTCATTGGCCAGATCGGCAAGGGGGCTGTCGGCGTAATTGTCGGGATGATACTTTTTGGCAAGCTCCCGATAGGCCGCCTTGACCTCCTCTTCACTGGCGTTGGGGGAAACACCCAAGACTTTGTAGGGATCCTGTACAGGCATTGTAACCTCCATTCCCCGGTTTCCCGGGATGTTGAGAAGCGGAAGCTGTCATGGGGCGGGCAAAAGCCGCTTTTCCTTTTTCCGCTCCAGAACCTGCCGCGCGGAGGCGGACAGGCCCATATATATAATGTTGTCCAGAATTGGTTTGTACCGCTTCAGATCCAAAAGCTCATAGGCTGCCGCCAGCTCTCCGGCGGTGATATTCAGCAGTCCCGTGCCGAAGGAAAAAACCTCCTCCCGGCGATCCGGCGGAATTCCGCCCCTGCCGTTCCAGCTTCCTTCCGGATCAAACCGGCGCAGTAAGGGATTGAAGCTGCCCTGCTTCGCATCGTCGGAAAGATCATCCAGTGCATCGATCAGATAGATCCAGCGCCCCAGCAGATAGCCCATGCGGGAGAGGATCCGCTTTTCGTCCTCTTTTTCGGAAAGCAGGGCCAGCATCTGTCCCATGGCCGCAGCCGTGGGCTCCGCTGCGGCGTCGATGCTCACCTGCGCCTGGGCCTCCAGAGCGAACTGCCGCTCCATCATCTCCTCCAGCGCCTTTCCGATCTGCGGACAGGCCGAAACCGCCCGGCGGTTCATGGGGCCGGTAAAAAGCCGTGCCATACGGTAGGGTATGCCGCTCCAGAACCCGCTGTCCGCGATATTGTCCCGCACCTTCTGATGAAGAAGGGCCACGGCAAAGTCGCTCACCCGCTCCAGAGAAGGACAGGCAGCTGCCCGGGGACGCTTTTTCGTGGGATGCGCCATGCAGCGGGCTTCCTCAAAGCCGGCAAAGTTCTCCTCCAGCGCCATTCCCAGCAAAGCGGCAAAGGTAAAGTCATAGCTCAGGGTAAACCGGGAAAGGGGACTGTACCGCTGCCCCATCTGGTGGCAAAGGCCGCAGTAAACCGCTTTATAGGTATCGAATTCCTTCATCCGCAGCTCCGGCTTGAAGGGTTTGACATAACCAAACAAAAAAATCCCGCTTTCTGTCTGAAATGGTCGGCGGCTGAACTGTATTCATTGTAACCCATTTTACTTGCAAAGTCGTGACCAAAATGTAAAATCTTCTGTTCATCTTTGCAGGCTGTCCGCTCTCTCACTGCAAAATCCATCAGGCCGGAGCAAATGTTAATTTATTGTGAAATGTAGGATTTTCAAATCGTGATGTGCTACAATAGAACCGATTAATCTCTGGCCAAAAGGCCTGTGAAAGGAGCATTGCCATGTCCTATGAAAAATCCTGCGGCGCCATCGTCTTCCGGAAATATCACGGCAACACCGAGCTTCTGCTGATCAAGAGCACCGTCGGCGGTCACTGGTCCTTCCCCAAGGGTCATGTGGAAGCGGGCGAAACCGAAACGGAAACCGCTCTCCGCGAAATCATGGAGGAAACCTCCATCGCCGTGGAGCTTTGCCCCGGCTTCCGGGAAGTGGTCACCTATTCCCCCCGCCGGGATGTGCAGAAGGATGTCATCTACTTTCTGGGTAAAGCCAAAAGCTTTGACTATGTTCCCCAGGAATCTGAAATTGCCCAGATCAAGTGGGTGGAAATCAATCTGGCTCATTCCTTCCTGACCTACGACAACGACAAGCAGCTGGTCAATAAGGCGCGGCCTCTGATCCGCGATTTCTGCTGAGCCGGGCTGCAGACGTTCCCGCCGGACGCGGGGCGTCTTTTTTGTTTCCAGGCGGTTGACCCGCTTTTTTCCAATCCCTCGCATGCAAAAGGCGGCCTCCCTTTCGGAAGGCCGCCCTTGCGTGTCGATAAAGGTAACGCTTATCAACAGGTTGCACAAATAAAGTTCCATCGCTTTCGCTCGCGCGAAAGCTGAGAGAAGTCCTTATGGCCTTCTCTCGGGCTGGTATCACCCACCTATCGACCTTTGCCAAGGATTACGGGTCAAGGGGCTTGCTCCTTGCGGGCCTGGGCAGAGCCCGGTCGCGGCCCGCAGGCCGCGAAATCCTGCTCCTCCGTGCCCTGTCGTATACCAACAACGTCAAAAAGGAGCACTCACGCGCAAGAATGGCGTCCGCCCTGTGGGCGGCCCGGCCGTCATCTTGGCCGGGAGCTATTCTCGCAGCTTTCCCTTCAGGGAAAGCGAAGACAAAGCCATGCCCGCTTCCAGCGGGCATACACGTTACCTCTTTTGTGCAACTCTTTCTTGCAAACCACTTTTTCGACAGTCTGAGGCGGCCTCCCTTCCGGAAGGCCGCCCTCCTTTTACCGGATCACGCGCACCTGCACCTCGGACCGAACCGCCGCCACCTGAGAGGCGGTGACCACAGCCGTACCATCCAGCAGCACCGACGCCGTACCGGCAGCCGCAGCATACACGGCCGCCTCGCCGGGATCCCCGCCGTTCTGCAGGCCGTAGATAAAGGCCGCCAGCGTTGTGTCGCCCGCACCGATGGTGGAGCGCACCGTCACCTGGGGCGGCATCATCCGCAGAATCCGCGTTTTGTCCACATACAGAAGCCCCTTGGAGCCCAGCGAAACCATCACATGGTCGACAAACTCGGACATCCGCTGCGCAAACTTGATGATGGACTGCTCGGTGGGCAGATTGGAGCCGCACATCTGCCGGAATTCCGGCAGGTTGGGCTTGATGATGAAGGGGCGAAGCTCCTCCAGATCCTCCGACTTGAAGACGCTGGTGTCGATGGCCACCCGCACATTTTCCCGCTGCAAAGACATAATAAAGGCTTTGTAGGCCTCCGGTGTGATATTGGGCGGCAGACTGCCGGCAAAGACCAGCAGCACCGGCGCTCCGTCCCGCACCTCATCCAGAATCCGCTTTTTCACGGCGTCCATGGCTTCCCGGCTCACCGGGCAGCCGGCACGGTTGACCTTCAGCACCCGCTTGTCAGGCATGACCAGCGTGATATTTTCGCGGATGGAGCCGGGTACCGATACGAAATCGTAGCGCACCCGATCCGCATCCAGCAGACTGGTGAACATCCGGCTGTTGTCCTCGCCGATGACGCCCAGAGAGAGGGAGTCCTCTCCCAGAGCGGCCAGCACCCGCGAAATATTGATGGATTTTCCGCCGGCGTACAGCTTTTCCGCCGTGGTCTTGTTGGGTTCACTGAAATCCATGGACGGAATCCAAAGGGTCACATCCAAGGCCGGATTCAGCGAAACCGTGATGATGCGTTCAAACAACTTCCCCATAAACTTGCCCTCCATTGGCTCTTTTCTCTATATAACACGATCTGACGGGCAGAAAGGTTTCACTCGCGGGCCGCTTTTTCCCTCTCACTTTTCAATTCGGCGTTTTCTTTTTCCAGCTCTTCCAGCCGTTTTTCCAGCCGGTCCATGTGCATCCGCATGACGCAGAGCTCCTGCGCCACCGGGTCAGGGATGTGCACCTGGTCCAGATCCTGACAGACCCGCACGCCGTTGCGCTTGACCACCCGGGCCGGGACGCCCACCGCCGTGCAATCCGGCGGAATCTCGGTGAGCACCACGGCGCCCGCCGCAATCTTGGAATTTTCCCCCACCGTAAAGGGGCCGAGAATTTTGGCGCCGCTGCCCACGGTCACGTTCCGCTCCAGGGTCGGATGGCGTTTGCCCTTATCCTTGCCGGTGCCGCCCAGGGTCACGCCCTGGTACAGGGTACAGCCGTCTCCCACCTCGGCGGTCTCGCCGATGACGATGCCGCTGCCGTGGTCGATGAACACGCCGGTGCCGATTTTGGCGCCGGGATGGATCTCCACACCGGTGAGGAACCGCCCCAGCTGGGACAGCAGCCGTGCCAGAAAGAACCATTTGTGACGGTAAAGAAAATAGGCGGGACGATGCAGCATAATGGCATGGAGTCCCGAGTACAAAAACAGAACCTCCGCTGAATTCCGGGCAGCGGGATCCCGGTCCCGGACGGCGCGAATATCCGCCCGTATTCTGTCTAACATATCTCAATCAGCCTTTCTCTCTCAATATCAGCAAGGGGAGGCAGCCTCAGCAGCCGCCCCTGCCGGTACATCGAAAGCCCGGCCGGAAAGAGAGACTTGAATTCATGGTCGGAAAACCTCCTTTTCAGGGGTCACATGCTGCCGGTAAACTGGCTCCGGTTTTTCCAGAGGTACTCCGCCCCGGAATAAACCGTCAGCGCGCCGCAGATCCAGATCAGCACATAACTGACTGCCTTCAGCGGGAAGGATGCAGCCAGCAGCCCGCTCTCCATCAGTGCCATCATCAGCAGCATGGCCACAATGGAAACCATGGTCACCGCTGTTTTCAGCTTGCCGGATTTTCCGGCAGCCAGCACGGTTCCGTTGCCGGCCGCCACCATCCGCAGCGAGCTGACCAGAAATTCCCGGGCCATCATCATCACCACCGCCACCGAAGGAGCCAGCCCCATTTCGGTAAAGGCGATCAGTGCGGCAAACACCAGCACCTTGTCGGCCACCGGATCCAAAAACTTGCCAAAGTCGGTAATCAGTCCCCGGCTGCGGGCGATATGTCCGTCCAGCGCGTCGGTCACAGAGGCCAGCGCAAAGACGAGCAGCGCCCACAGGCTGTGCAGAGGAATCTGCTCCACCAACAGAAACAAAAGAAACGCCGGCACCAGCAGAATCCGCAGCAGTGTGAGCTTATTGGGAAGATTCATCAGTATAACCACCTTATGGGCCCGGCTTTGAAAGCCGGGCTCCCGTATTCTTTTCCGTCAAACCTCAGCGGAGCCCTCTTCCGGACCCTCCACCTGCACGCCGGTCAGATCCAGATCCATGGTCTCATCGATCCGCACCCAGACAAACTGGCCGGGACGGGGCTTTTTCCCCGCGGTGAAGAAGATCTTGCCGTCGATTTCGGGCGCGTCCGCCTCGCTGCGGCCGAACCAGCACTCGCCCCAGCGGTCGTAGCCCTCCACCAGCACCTGCACGGTTTTGCCCAGCATGGCGTCGTTCTTCCGGGAGAGCACGTTGTTCTGCTCCTCGGTGATGATCTCGGCCCGGCGGGCCCGCTCCTCCTCGGGAACTCTGGGTTCCATCTCGGCGGCAGGCGTGCCCTCCTCCTCGGAATAGGCAAAGCAGCCCAGCCGGTCAAAGCGCATATCCCGCACAAACTGACAGAGCTTCTTAAACTGATCCTTCGTCTCGCCGGGGAAGCCGGCAATCAGGGTGGTGCGCAGGGTGATGCCGGGCACCATCTCCCGCACATGGCGGATCAGGGCCTTGAGGCTCTTCTGATCGCCCGGCCGGTTCATGGCCTTCAGAATATCGCCGTCGCAGTGCTGCAGCGGAATGTCCAAATATTTGGCGATGCGGGGCTCCTCCGCCATGACCTGCAGCAGCTCATCGGTGATCCGCTCGGGATAGGCGTAGAGCACCCGGATCCAGGTAAAGCCTTCGATCTGAGCGAGTTTCCGCAAAAGTTCAGCCAGTTTATACTCTCCGTACAGATCCTGACCGTATTTGGTGGTGTCCTGCGCCACAATGATCAGCTCTTTGACGCCCCGGGCTGCCAGAGACTCCGCCTCGCTGACGATATTCTCCATGGGACGGGAACGGAAGGGCCCCCGGATGGAGGGGATCGCACAGTAGGCACAGCGGTTGTCGCAGCCCTCGGCGATCTTCAGATAGGCGGAAAAGGGCAGGGAGTACAGCACCCGCTCTCCCTCCAGCGGCAGGTCGCATTTCTCTCCGATGCGGCAAACCTCCTCGCCGGAAAGGGTGCTCTTGAGGATCTCCACGATGTCGCCGTTGCAGCCAAGACCCACGACGGCGTCCACCTCGGGCATTTCCTTCACAATCTCTTCCGCGTAGCGCTCGGCCAGGCAGCCGGTGACGATCACCTTTTTGATCCGTCCCTCCTGCTTCAGGGTCAGGAACTCCAGAATCTGATCAATGGCCTCCTGCTTGGCGCTTTCGATGAAGCCGCAGGTGTTGATGATCACGATATCGCTGAGACCGGCATCGGTCTCCAGCTGAAAACCGGCCTCTTTTATTTTATGCAGCATGATCTCGGCGTCTACCTGATTTTTCGGGCAGCCCAGACTGACCATGCCAACCTTGATGGGTAAAGACATTGGTACACTCCTCCATATCCCGCTGGGAAATCATTCCTCTTCGGATTCATCCTCCAGCTCTTCTTCCACCGTTTCCACGGCGGCCAGGGCATCGTAATAGCTGTGACCCAGCCGCATCAGCGCCTGAATCGCCCTGTTTCGCCCCTTCTCGTCCCCCAGATACCGGGCATACCGGCGGCGAACCAGATCGGTGAGCAGATCCTCCTCCGGCTCCAGCTCCTCCAGAGCGGCGTCGATCAGCTCCTCCGGGATTCCCTTCTGGCGCATCTCCAGCCGGACCCGCCGGGGGCCCCGCTTTTTCACATTGGTCAGGTACTCCGCCAGCCGGCGGGCATAGGCGTCCTCGTGGATCAGCCCCAGCTCCTCCATATGCTGCGCCGTTTCCTCGGCGATCTCGTAGCTGACGCTGCGGCTGAGCTTATCCACCAGCTCTTTTTTGCTGTGCTCCCGGGACTCCAGCAGATAAAAGGCCCGCTCTCTGGCCTTCCGGCGCTCGGCAGCGTCCCTGACCTCCTGCAGGAAGTCCTCCTCCACCTCCAGTCCGGTCTTCAGTCCGTACTGGAGAATCAGCTCCGCGTCCAGGATGTACCAGTATTCATCGTCCACATCCACCCGCCAGCGGGTACCCTTCATTTTGGTCAGTGCAGTGATTTTCATCCTTCAAAATCATCCAGATCCGCTTCCACATCCAGTTCAAAGTCGGTCAGCGCAGCCTCCTCGTCCATGGGCAGCGGAATCTCTTCGTCATCGGAATCGGAACTGTCCGAAGCGGAATCAGCGGCGGCGCCGCCGTCAGCCAGCACGAAGCTGCTGCCGTCCCAGCTGAGCTGAGTGCCCTTTTTGGCCTCCACACCGGCAGGCTTGGAGCCCTTGGCCGGCAGGAAAATCAGGCTGTCCTTGTTGGCACGGATCAGATCGTCCAGCTCCTTGCAAACCTCGGGATGCTCCTTCAGGAAAAGCCGAACCCGCTCCTTGCCCTGGCCGATCCGGTCGCCCTTAAAGCTGTACCAGGAGCCGGATTTCACCAGCAGACCCAGTGCCGAGCCCAGATCGATGAGCTCGCCCTCGTAAGAGGTGCCCTCGCCATACAGCAGATCAAAGCTGCACTCCTTGAAGGGAGGCGCCACCTTGTTCTTGACCACCTTGCAGCGGGTCACGTTGCCGATGATCTGATTGCCCTCCTTGATGGGCTCGCCCTTTCGGACATCGATGCGCACGGTGGCGAAATACTTCAGCGCCCGTCCACCGGTGGTGGTCTCGGGATTGCCGAAGGTCACGCCGATTTTTTCACGGATCTGATTGATAAAGATGGCCACACAGTTGGTCTTTCCGATGATGCCGGTCAGCTTGCGCATGGCCTGAGACATGAGCCTGGCCTGCAGGCCCATGTGGCTGTCGCCCATCTCGCCCTCAATCTCCGCCTTGGTGACCATGGCGGCCACCGAGTCGATAACCACGATGCTCAGGGCGTTGGAGCGAACCAGCGCCTCGGTGATTTCCAAAGCCTGCTCGCCGGTATCCGGCTGAGAAACCAGCAGGGAATCAATATCCACACCCAGCGCCCGGGCATAAACGGGATCCAGCGCGTGCTCCACGTCGATGAAGGCCGCTTCGCCGCCGGCCTTCTGAGCCTGAGCGACCATCTGCAGAGCGACGGTGGTTTTACCGGAGGACTCCGGTCCGTAAATCTCAATGATGCGTCCCTTGGGCACGCCGCCCACGCCCAGCGCGATGTCCAGCGAAAGGGAGCCGGTGGGGATCACATCCACGTTCATGGTCGAATTCTGACCCAGCCGCATCAGCGAACCGGGGCCGTAGGCCTTTTCCATCTGTTCAATGACAGACTGCAGGGCTTTCATCCGTTCTTCTTTGCTGCCGGGAACTTCATTTGCCGTTTTCTGAGACGTTTTTGCTTTTGCCATTTGTCTACCCGCCTTTTCGTTTCATTTCTCCGTTGGATTCATGCAGAAAGCCGGCCCGCCGGCCGATCAGCTGCTACTTTACTGCAGTCAACACTCTTATTATACCACTGTAGTCCCTGGTTTGGCAAATACTATTTAGTCCATTTGTTCGGAGAATCTCCGCCACCGCATCATGCTGTCCCATGCCGATTTCGTAGGCCAGCAGGCCGCCCTTTTTGAGCCGGTCCTTCCAGATTTTCGTCAGCTCCCGGTAGAAAAACAGTCCGTCTTCCTCTCCGTACAGCGCCATGACCGGCTCCCGCCGCACCTCCGGCACCAGCTCATCCATGTCCTTTCGGGTCAGGTAGGGCGGATTGGCGAGAATGCAGTCGAAGCTCCCCTCCACCACCGCCGGATCCAGCGCATCACCCAGCACACAGTGAACGCCGCTTTTCAGCTCCCGGCAGTTCCGCTCCAGATAGGCAAAGGCCTCCGGTGATTTCTCCACCGAGGTCACCTCAGCACCGGGATGCTCCAGCGCCACCGTTGCCGACAGGCAGCCGCTTCCGCCGCAGAGCTCCAGCACCCGGGGACGCTCCCTTCCCCTCAGAAAGGCCAGCACCTGCTCGGCCAGCACCTCGGTGTCGGGGCGGGGAATCAGAACGCCCTCCCCCACCAGAAAATCCCGGCCGAAAAATTCCCAGCTGCCCACCAGATACTGCAGCGGCTCATGATCCAGCCGCCGCCGGGTCAGCTCCAGGATCCTTTGCAGCTGCTCATCGGTCAGCCGCAGCTTTTTATCCAGCAGAATGTCCGCCGGCGTCACCGAAAACAGATGCCGCAGCAGCTCCCGCGCCTCAAAATCCGGCGCCTCCGCCACACCCCGCAGGGCGTTTTTCAGATTGCGGTACAGATATTCCAGCGAAAACTCCGTCACCACTGATCCTCGCCTTCCACCTGGGGCAGCACCGGCTTCATGGACGCAATGGCCACCTCGATCTGATCATCGTCCGGTTCCCGGGTGGTCAGATGCTGGATCTTCAGGCCCGGCCAGGAGACGATTCTGGTGAACAGGTTGTCGTATTTTCCTGCCAGCCGGATCAGCTCATAGGCGATGGACATGACCACCGGCAGCAGCGCCAGCTTGATCAGCGCCCGGATCAGAGGGCTGCTCCAGGTGACCACCGAGAAGATCAGGATGCCAACGAACAGCACCAGAAAGATAAAGCTGGTGCCACAGCGGGGATGGAACCGAAGATGCCGGCGGACGTTCTCCACCGTCAGCTCCTCACCGGCCTCATAGCAGGCGATGGTCTTGTGCTCGGCGCCGTGATACTGAAACAGCCGCCGCATATCCGGCATCAGGGAGACTGCCGCCATATAGCCGATGAACAGCGCCATCTTGATCAGTCCCTCCAGCAGCGAAAGGCTCCACACCGGCAGCACCGGCTTCAGCAGCCCCACCAGCAGGGCGGGCAGATACATGAACAGCAGCAGCGCCAGACCCAGACCCAGCACCATGCTGACCACGCCCACGATCTGCACCAGCTTGTCGCCGAACTTTTCCTCCAGCCACTGATCAAACTTGGAGGGCTGCTCGTCCTCGATGCCCTCGGTGGAGATCTCTGCCGACTTCATCAGACACTTGTAGCCGCTGACCAGGGTCTCGATGAAATTGAAGACGCCGCGGACAAAGGGTGTTTTGTTGTACCATTTTTTTGGCTTGTTGTCCCAGGTTTCCAGAAAGATGCTCTTGTCGGGCCGGCGAACCGCCATGGCGGACTGGCCGACGCCCTTCATCATAACACCCTCCAGCACGGCCTGCCCGCCGATGGTCGTCTTAAACTGCTTGCTCAATAGTCTCAAACCCTTTCTGCTTTGCTGCTTCCATCATATCAGAGGAGCAAATCCATAGTCTGTATTTTGTATGGCAAAACCGTGAAATTTTTACACCTTCGCCGCTTCCGTACCCTCCTCCGGCGGTTCCTGCACCGGAAGCGAGATGATCACGGTGGTGCCGACGCCGGGAGTGCTCTCGATGTCGATGCGGCCATGGTGCATCTGGATGATTTCATCCGCCACTGCCAGACCGATGCCCGATCCCCGCCGGGAGTAGTTGGCCTTATAGAACTTGGTCTTGATCCGGGGCAAATCCTCCGGATCGATGCCGATACCGGAATCCGCCACCGTGATGACGATATCTTCTCCCCGCAGGAAGGCGTCGATTTTCACGCTGCCGCCGGGATCGGAATACTTGATGGCGTTGTCAATGACATTGATGAACACCTGCCGCAGCCGGTTCTTGTCCCCATAGATAAAGGGCAGCATCTCCGGCTCGTTGTAGATCATATCGATGTTTTCCTGACGGGCCCGCTCGGCATAGGTCAGCACCGCCTCCCCCAGCTCGGCCAGAATATCCATCTTCTGGAAGACCATCCGCAGGCGGCCGTTCTGAATGCGGGAAAAGTCCAGCAGCTCCTCCACCATGTCGGACAACCGCTCGGTCTCGGCGGTGATGACCCGCATGCCCTTCTGCAGGGTCGCCGGGTCGTCGGCAATGGTCATCAGCGTCTCCGCCCAGCCCTTGATGGCGGTCAGGGGCGTGCGCAGCTCGTGGGACACCGAGGAGATAAACTCGTTTTTCAGCCGCTCGGAGTTCTCCAGCTCATCCGCCATAAAATTGATGGTTTCGCAAAGCTCGCCCAGCTCGTCGTCCGACACCTTGACAATCCGGCTCTTCAGATCACCCTGAGCAATCTGCCGGGCAGCGGAGCCGATCTCCCGCACCGGTCGGATGATGCTCCGGACAAAGAGCAGGCCGGAAACCAGCACCAGCGCCAGAACGGCCAGGGCGATGCCGATGATGATCAGCAACAGATTCAGGATCATCCGATCCACCGTCTCCAGTGAAACCACAAAACGCATGGCGGAATATTCGCTGTTGATGATGCTCACGGTCTGCGTCACCGCCATAATATGCTGACCGTTGCTCAGCTTGCCCACATAATAGCCGATCCCGTCCGGAGAGGTCAGCGCCTCATCGTAGTCCGGCATCCGGTCCCATTTATTGGTATAGGAAAAACCGGAGGAGGTGACCGACACATTGCCGTAGGGATCCACCGCCATCAGTTCCATATAGTCCTTATCCGGGAAGGATTCGATGTAGCTGCGCATATCCGAGTAGAAATTGCTGGTAACGCCGCCGGAGGAATACCGGAGCATCATGCTGGATACCGTGCTGGCTCTGGCCCTCAGGGCCTGCCGCACAGCGGAGTAATAGAAATTATGGATCAGCACGCCGCTGGCTGTCACAATGGCCACCAGTATACCCAGCACCACAGCGAAGCTGTTGATAAACCAGCGCTGGGCTATGCTTTTGACCGCCATACGGCCTCACCTCCTCCCGGAGCGGATACGCACTCATTCCGCTGCCCACTTATAGCCGAATCCCCAGACCGTCTGAATATAGGTGGGAGCCGACGGTTCATCCTCCACCTTGATCCGCAGCCGCCGGATGTTGACGTCCACGATCTTGACATCCGAATACACATGCTCGCCCCAGATCTCCCCCAGAATGCGGGTACGCTCCAGCGCCACGCCCCGGTTTTTCAGCAGCAGCTCCATGATCTGATACTCCACCTGGGTCAGCTCCACCGGCCGTCCGGCCTTGGTCAGCGTCCGACTCTTGAGATTCAGCACAAAGGGCCCGCTCTCAATGACGGCCGACACCTTGGGCACACCCGCCGCCATGGAAACCCGGCGGTAGACGGCGTCCACCCGAGCCACCACCTCCGACGGGGAAAAGGGCTTGGTCACATAGTCATCGGCGCCCATCATCAGTCCGCTCACCTTATCCATCTCCTGGGTACGGGCGGACAGAAAGATGATGCCCATGGTGGAGGACCGCTCCCGCAGCTGCTTGCAGACCGCAAAGCCGTCCATCCCCGGCAACGTGATGTCCAGCAGGGCGATGTCGATGTCCCCATTTTCCCGGTCATACACCGCCAGGGCCTCCTCGCCGCTGCTCACATCCACAACCGTATACCCTGCCCGCTGCAGGTTGATGACCACAAAGTCGCGGATGACGTCCTCGTCCTCACACACCAGAATTCGTTTCATAATGACCTCCTGTAAAGGCTTGCCCGCTCCCCGTTTCCGGGCGCTGCATGCCGGTTTGATGCTGCTCAGATCATCTGGGAAAAATACTCTTTGACCTGGGCGATCGTAATCCGCAGGGGAGAATCCGTTTTGGGAATCTTTGCCAGATAGACCAGCTGTCCCCGGGTATCGATCAGCTCATAATCCGAGTTGGCTTCTTTCTGCTCCCAGTTTCGCCTGCTGTCCACCTTCAGGTACAGCAGCTCGTTCTTCACAGGGTCACTGCCCCGCTGGTGCTCGTAGAAAAGGATCTCGTTCTGCTGGGTGGTGCGCCGGACGCTGACATGATTGACCCACTTCTCCGGGAACTGCAGCAGATAGCCCAGGGAGGAGCTCACATAGGCGGAAAGCTGCCGCACAAATTCCCCGTCCGCATAATGATACCAGTCCGTCAGATAGATGGCGCCGGTTTCCCCCTCTTCATAGCCCGGCATCAGACGCTGTCCCGGAATCTCAATGACGCCGTCCCGGCTCAGATCATAGCAGCTGATGCCGGCAGGCCGGTCGATCCCGACAGAGGTCATGGTCTCGCTGTCGTAGGTCAGATTTTCCAGCTCTGCCCCGCTCTGGGACACCTGCAGCGACAGAATTTCGGTGGTCATCAGCTCGGTGCCCTTGTAGCAGTCCAGATACACCGCCCGGGTACCGTTGCGCAGGTAGCCGTCATACAGATTGCCGTACCGGGTGACCTCCGGGTTCAGGATGGTGAATGCCTGTTCGGTATAGGTGCCGTCCTCCCACTGGAAAAAGACCGCCCGGGAGCCCAGCCCCTCTTCCTCGCCCCGGCTCTGGATCAGCAGGCAGTCATCGGTGCCGCCCACTGTCAGATCGCCGATGATCTTGGCCTGACAGTACTGACTGAACAGCGTGCTCAGCAGGCTGCCGTCAAAGCCGATCACCTTCAGCAGGCTGTTTCCCCCGTCTCCGGCGTAGGAAAGGCCGAGGGCCAGCAGCGGAACGCCGGTGCCCACATTCAGGATGGTGACGTCCTCCACCTGGGTGCCCTCCAGCACAATGTCATGCATCGACTGCCACTGTCCGTCCACCTTATCCAGAATATTCATCCGGATGGGGGTCGAGGCGGTGGAAGAGGAGGAGGGCTGATAAAAGACCACCGCCTCCTCAGAGGGCTCGCCGTCCAGATTCTGCAGGATGATCGCGGAGCGGTTCTCTCCCCGCAGCGGATAAACCAGCTTGATGGTATCGCTCTGGATCGTCCGCTTCAGGGCCAGCCAGATATCGTTCTGCTCGTCGTTGAGCCGAGGGGGATGCAGCAGACTGTCCACGCTGCCGCCTGAATACAGACAGGAGCTGAGGCAGAACATCACCGCCGTCAGCACTGCCGCCAGTATTTTTTTCACCGGACATCCTCCCTTATGATGATGAATCTGCATGTTTTTGAAAAAGCACCTGCACGCCGCAGTGATAAATCTCCCAAAAAGCGCCGGTTCCGAGGCTGCTGAAAAAGCCAGAAAACCTCTGACCGCCCAAAAAGCAGCCAGAGGTTATGAAATTATGCAGGCCTTACCGCTCGTCAATGGGAACGTAGTTCTTCTTTTTGATGACGGACTTGTAGGCGGGCCGCATGATTCTCGAGCAGGTCATGTACTCCTCGATCCGGTGAGCGCACCAGCCGCTCATCCGGGCGGTGGCGAACAGGGGCGTGAACAGCTCCTGAGGAATGCCCAGCATCCGGTAGACGAAGCCGGAATACAGATCCACGTTGGCGCACATTTCCTTCTGGGAGCCCTTGCGCTCGGCCATGACCTGGGGCGTCAGCCGCTCCACCTTTTTCAGCAGCTCGAACTCGTCCCGCATGCCCTTCTCGTCGGCCAGCTTTTCGGCGCTGTCCCGCAGCATGATGGCCCGGGGATCCGAAAGGGTGTAGACCGCGTGGCCCATACCGTAGATCAGGCCGGTGCCGTCGCCCTCTTTCTTCTGGACGATGTCCCAGAGGAAGTCGGAAACCTCCTCGTCGCTTTCCCAGTTCTTGACGCCCTTCTTGATGGCGTCGAACATCTCCACCACCTTGATGTTGGCGCCGCCGTGGCGGAAGCCCTTCAGGGCGCCCACCGCCGCCGAATAGGCTGCGTAGGCGTCGGTGCCGGAGGAGGTCATGGCCCGGCAGACGAAGGTGGAGTTATTGCCTCCGCCGTGCTCCGCGTGGAGCATCAGGCAGATGTCCAGCAGATGAGCCTCTTCCTCGGTGTATTCCCGGGTGATCCGCAGAGTGGACAGGATGCTCTGGGCGATGGTCTCTCCCGGCCGGACCGGATGGAAATAGGTGGACTCGTTGTCAAAGTGGCCGATCTTGGCCATGTAGCCGTTGACCATGATGGTGGGCATCCGGGCGATGATGTGCAGTGCCTTCTTCAGCTCCGCCTCCAGCCCCGTTTCCTCGGCGAAATCGTCGTAAGAATAAAGGGAAAGCAGGCTGCGGCCGATCTTGTTCATGATGTCCCGGGAAGGAGACTTGAGGATCATGTCCTGCACAAAATCCATGGGCAGCGCTCTGGCCTGGGAAAGGGTGGTCCGGTAGAATTCCAGCTGCTTGCGGTTGGGCAGATGACCGAACAGCAGCAGATAGGAAACCTCCTCGTAGCCGTAGCGGTTTTCCTCGATGCAGCTCTGCACCATATCCCGCACATCGATGCCCCGATAGGTGAGCTCGCCCTCCACCGGTGTTTTTTCGCCCTCGTTCATCACATAGCCGTGTACATTGCAGATCTGGGTCAGGCCGGCCAGCACACCGGTGCCGTCGCTGTTGCGCAGTCCTCTCTTTACATTATACTTTTCATTGAGCGCCGCGTCAATGTAGTTATACTTCTTGAATTCCGCGAATAGAGTATCCAGAGATTCTCTTTTCATAAAACCAGCCATGTCTTCCGCCCTTTCTTCCTTTAACCAGGCCCGCAGCTTTGTATTTTTCTGTTTTTGTCAAAGCAAATTTTGCAATGGACAAAGCGTTCTTATGCAGCAGATGCCATTTCAGCCCCGATGGCCGCGCATCATGTCCGACCGCTGCAGCGGGATTGTTTCTATATTACCTGACATTGAAGATAAAGTCAAGACATATCCTGCGATTTTATCCGCCTTTATGAAATTTTTTTCTTCTTTTCCTGCATTTTCCCCGATTCCGGGTATTTTTCTGCTGTCTTTCGCTGAAAGGATGTCTGCTATGAAAAAGATGCTGATCCGTCTCACCGCCGCTTTGCTGCTGATGGTGCTGCTCCCGGCAGTGCCTCTGCTGAGGGCGCGTCCGCCGGAAACGGTCTCTTCCGCTGC
>JAQXNQ010000093.1 GCA_029098085.1 Oscillospiraceae bacterium | reverse complement strand
AGGCCCCCGGCACGGCACAGCAGAAGGTATGCACCCGTCCGCCCGCGTCGATGGAAATTTCAGAGGAATGAGCAAACACTACGCCGCTGGTACCGATGGTGGTAAAGGCCTTTCCGTCCTCCACCACGCCGGTGCCCACGGCTGCAGCCGCGTTGTCGCCTGCGCCGCCCACCACGATGGTACCTTCGGCCAGTCCGGTCAGAGCGGCAGCTTTGGCGGTAATGGTGCCGGTCACCTCGGGCGACTCATAGACCTTGCCCAGCAGGGACTTGTCAATATCCAGCTTTTCCAGCACCTCATCCGACCAGCAGCGGTTTGGAATGTCCAGCAGCTGCATGCCCGACGCATCCGACACTTCGGTGGCAAACTCACCGGTCAGCTTATACCGGACATAGTCCTTGGGCAGCAGAATCTTGCGGCAGCGGGCGTAGTTTTCCGGCTCATGGTTGCGCACCCACAGGATCTTGGAGGCGGTAAAGCCGGTGAGGGCGGGATTGGCGGTGATCTCGATGAGGCGTTTGGCGCCCACCCGCTCGGTGATCTCGGCGCATTCGGCCGCCGTGCGCTGGTCGCACCAGATGATGGCGGGGCGGATGACGCTGCCCGTCTCGTCCAGCATCACCAGGCCGTGCATCTGTCCGGAAAGGCCGACGCCCTTCACTTCCTCCCGGCAAACACCGCTCTTCTCCATGACGCTGGCCATGGTGGTGTAAGCGGCATGCCACCAGTCCTCGGGATTCTGCTCCGCATAGCCGTTGCGGGGCTGATAGAGAGGGTACTCCTCGGTGGCCGAAGCCACCACTCTTCCCTCCCGGTCAAAGAGGACGGTCTTGGTGCCGGAGGTGCCAAGATCCACGCCGATATAATAAGCCATGTTGTTTCTTCCTTCCCACTTTTTACAGATTTTCCCGGATGCGGATAATATTATCCATGTAGCAGAACTCTTCCGTTGGAGGCGTGCCGTTGACCACCGTCTCAAACAGAATCTGCATGGCGCTGCTTCCCTGACGGAAGGGCTCCTGGCAGACGGTGGCCTGAATGCAGCCCTCCTCCACCAGCGCGCGCACCGGGGCCGTGTCGTCACAGGAAATCGCCGTCAGATCCTTCAGACCCAGCTCCTCGACAGCCCGGATGCCGCCCACCGTACCGGCAGCAGCAAAATACAGGGTATTGATCTCAGGATGATGCTGCAGCATCTGCAGAGTTTCCCGGTAGGCCACTTCGCTGTCGTCCAGGGACTCCACCAGATCCACCACCCGGGAATCCGGCAGTGCCTTGACGGTGTCGGCAAAGCCACTGATACGCCGGTTGTGGCCCAGCATCTTGACCGAACCGGTGACAATACCCGCCCGGATGCCCTGGGGACGAACCAGCCGCAGCAGGCCGCCCGCCGTGACGCCGCTCTGATAGTAGTTGCAGCCCACATAGCAGATCCGGCGGCTGTCCTCGATATCCGAGTTGAGCGTCAGCACCGGAATGCCCTCCTCCACGAGCTGATCGATCTTCTGTGCAATTTCAGGCACGTTAATGGGCGCCACGGCCACAGCCGAAACCTTCTGCTGACGAAGCTGCTCCAGCTGCTCCAGCTGCTGCTCCACAGCGTAGCCCTTGCCGACGCAGACGGTCAGCCCGATGCCGAAATCCGCGTAATCGGCAATGGCAGCCCGCACGCCCCGCAGCACTTCATCGAAAAATTCGTTTCCTTCGGCGTTGACAACCACGCCAAAGCGCAGGGATTTCCGTTGATAGGCCAGAGCCTTTCCGGCCCGGTTGGGCGTATAACCCAGCTCCTGAGCGATTTTCCGAATTCGCCGCTCCACCTCGGGCTTCACATTGCCGCGATTATTCAAAGCACGATCCACTGTTCCCCGGGATACTCCCGCCAGCTCAGCGATCTGTTTGACAGTTACAGACATAACGCGCCTCCTTTTTCATTTGTGCTCGTACACCAGTTTTATTCTATCATGCAGTCGACAGGAAGTCAACGCCTCCTATAAAATTTTCCTCTAAAATTTCAGCATATATAGTAAAAGAGTCCAGCGAACCGCCGGACTCTTTTGGGGTATATCAAATGCTTTCAACATCACAGCGGTTCAGCTGCAGCGTAACCAGACCGTTTTGCTCTCCTTCGACCACAAAGCCCATCCGCTGATGAATCCGCAGGGCCGAAAGGCGGGTGGACTCAAACTCATTTCGCAGCGCCCGGATCCCGGGCTGCAGAAAAGCCCGAGCGCAGAGCAGCCAAAGTCCCGGCCCGCCGTATCCCATTCCCCGGAAGGGCGCGTGCAGCACGATGCCAATCTCACAGACGCCCTCCTCACCGGAAGCGTGATAATTGACCTCTCCCACCGGAACGCCGTCGGATTCCCGGCAGAGATAGGCGTAAAATCGCTCCGGCTCCCGGTCAATCCAGCGGCAGTGCCAATCGGCCCACCGGTCCTCCGGAAAGTCAATGCAGCCGGTAACCGGATCGTAACCCGGGAAGGGCGCATACCCTTTGTTGTAGGACATGGTTTCGGCGTCTGCCATCATTTCCTGACGGAAGCGCAACTCAGAGCATTCCGGAACGCAGAGCACCAGCCCCTGCCGCTTGCCGTCAAGCTGCCGCATCCTCACCGCCATCCTCGCCGCCATCTTCAGCGGAAATCTCCTCGGAGGACTCTG
This sequence comes from Oscillospiraceae bacterium, assembly GCA_029098085.1. GTDB lineage: Bacteria > Bacillota > Clostridia > Oscillospirales > Ruminococcaceae > Faecivivens. Next base: position 3,245 of record JAQXNQ010000093.1, on the reverse strand, counting down.
CGGACTCCGCTTCAGCGGAAGACCCGTCTTCTCCGCCGGATGCTTCTCCATCCTCAGAAGAAGCATCGGATTCGCTGCTGCCGGCGTTTTTCTCATCCTTTGCCCCGGAACCGCTTACAGCAGCCGGTACAGAGGTTCCGCTGCTGAGCTCCTGACCGCTGACCAGGTTGCTCACCGAATGGATCCGGTATTCGTTCCTGTCCGGTTCTTTGACCAGCGTATATTCCATGATCTTATCCGGCTCCGGCTGATATTTGCGCCCGTCGGTGTCGCCCTCCCAGATCAGTCCCGGAGGAATGTAGCCCACCGTGAGCACCAGACTGCCGTCCTCGTTTTCCCGGATCTCCTGAATATCGGGCGTATAGGGCATCACATGGGGCACTGCCGGGAAAACATAGCATTTATTCTCAGAATCATAGGTGATCATCAGCTCGGTATCGCCCACCGTCTCATGGGTGTACTTCACATCGCCAAACAGACTCTTGATTTCCACTTCGATATCGCTCTGGGGCACCGTGATGAAGTTGAACTCATCCACCGGATAACGGGAGGTGTCCTCATTCATGATCAGCCGCCAGACACCGGCGGTGATAATCGTGGTATTGGTGAGTTTGTCGGGGCTTTCAAAAACGGGCGGATCCTGCATAACCACCGGTGTGATAAGCCATTCCAGCTCCTCTTTCTGCTCAGAATTATCCATCAGATAGGCGATGCCCCTGACCGCCGAGGTGATGGTAAAGACAAAGCCGATCACCGCAAAAATCAGCACAACCGCGCCGAAAATCAACATCTTTTTAGGGGAAGATTTGCCTGTACTTTCCAAAATATCATACCTCCTGCGACACACGGAAACAGTCAGCGGATCTGACCGTTTCCGTAAATTTTGTATTTGACGGTCGTCAGCTCCCGAAGGCCCATGGGACCCCGGGCGTGCAGCTTCTGGGTGGAGATGCCGATCTCCGCGCCGAAGCCGAACTCGCCGCCATCCGTGAACCGGGTGGACGCGTTGACATACACCGCCGCTGCATCCACCTCATTCAGAAAGCGTTCCGCTGCGGAAAGATCGTTGGTGACGATGGCCTCGCTGTGTCCGGTGCTGTAGCGGGCGATGTGGGCAATGGCCTCCTGCACGCCGGAAACCACCCGGCAGGAAAGGGCGTAATCCAGGAATTCCCTGCCGTATTCCTCCTCCCCCGCAGGCAGCGCCTCCGGAAGAATTTTCCTCGTGCGGGGGCAGCCGTACCAGGTGACGCCGCAGCGGTCCAGACGCGCCTTCATCACCGGCAGCAGCCCGGCAGCCAGCTCTTCATCAATGAGCAGCGACTCCGCCGCATTGCAGACCGACACCCGGCTGGTTTTGGCGTTGTCCAGAATCTCCAGCGCCATCTGGGGATCGGCGGTTTTCTCCACATAAATATGGCAATTGCCCACGCCAGTCTCAATGACCGGAACGGTGGCATTTTGCACCACCGTCCGGATCAGACCCGCTCCGCCCCGGGGAATCAGCACATCCAGATAGCCGTTCAGACGCATCATGGCGGCGGCGGTTTCCCGGGAGGGATCCTCCACCAGCTGCAGAATATCCGCCGGAAGGCCGGTGCGGGCGATGGCCCGGCGCATGACCTCCGCCAAAGCGCGGTTGGAGCAGAGAGCCTCCTTTCCGCCCCGCAGAATGCAGGCGTTGCCGGACTTCAGGCAGAGGGCGGCGGCATCGGCCGTCACATTGGGACGGCTCTCGTAGATGATGCCCACCACGCCCAGCGGCACCCGGGTCTTAACGATCCGCAGGCCGTTGGGGCGCACCCAGCCGCCGTCGATCACGCCCACCGGATCCTCCAGCGCGGCCACCTGCCGCAGACCGCTGCAGATGCCCTCCAGCCGCTCTTCGGTCAGGGTCAGCCGATCCAGCAGTCCTTCCTTCATGCCGGTTTCCCGGCCGCTTTGCAGATCCAGTGCGTTCTGCTCCAGCAGATAGGCCCGCTCCTCCCGGATGGCGTCCGCCATGGCCAGCAGGCAGCGGTTTTTCTCCCGGGTGGAGGCGTTGGCAATGGCCGATTTGGCTGTTTTGGCCCGAACGGCCAGATCTTCTATGTAGGTCATGGGTCTCCTCCTTGGTCGAACGGGAATCGGAATTGGAAAGCGGTTATTCCTCGCCGGGATACCGCATGCCCCAGATGCTCCGCAGACTGTCCATCCGCCGCATCATGGCCAGCAGCAGGCTGCGGGGAGCTTCTTCGGTTTCCAGGGCGCCTGCTTCGATGGCTTTGACGGCGGCCTGCACTTCATATTCAAAACCGGTGATCTGCTGGGGACAGGAAATCCGCTCCTTGATCCGGCCGCTGCCGTCGTAGATGTCCAGACGGTTCCAGTTGCAGACCGGATTCAGCTCGATTCTGCCCGCGTCGCCATAAATCACAGCCTTGCTGCCCAGGGTGGCGTCCATGGCGGTAAAGACGGTGGCCATGCGGCCGTCTTCGAAGGTCAGGGTGGTGACACTGTGGGCATCCACGCCCTTTTCGGTCAGGACGCCGGTGGTCTGCATGCCGCTGATTTCCTCACCGAAGGCCATGGAAATGACAGTCAGAGGATAAATACCCAGATCCAGCAGGGCGCCGCCGGCCAGAGAGGGCTCCTCCATCCGGGGAACACCGGCGCAGTTGAAGCCGTAATTGGCGGTCATGACCTTCGGCGTGCCGATGACGCCGCTCTCCAGCTTTTCCCGCAGGGTGCTGCCCAGAGGCAGGTAGCGAGTCCAAATGGCCTCGGACACAAACAGTCCCCGCTCCTCTGCCAGAGCGAAAAGCTCCTCAGCCTGAGCGGCGTTGATGGTCATGGGCTTTTCGCAGAGGGCGTGCTTGCCGTGCAGCAGCGCTTCTCTGGCCTGTTCAAAATGGAACATGTGCGGCGTTGCAATATAAATCAGGTCGGTATCGGGATCCTCATACAGTTCCTCATAGGAGCCAAACGCCCGGGGCGCGCCGAATTTCGCCGCAAACTCCTCCGCCTTGTCCAAACTCCGGGAAGCAACACCCCACAGGGTCACACCTTCCACCGCCTGCACGGTGCGGGCCATTGTTTTCGCAATGTTGCCGGCACCCAGAATCGATACTTTCAGTTCACTCATGTCATTTTCCTCCGTGATCCAATATATGTGCCCACCTGACGCCCATCGAACAGATCGTACAGACGTTCCGGCGCGCTGCCGTTCATAATCACCACGGGAATGCCGTTTTCCAGCGCAATCT
>JAQXNQ010000092.1 GCA_029098085.1 Oscillospiraceae bacterium | reverse complement strand
GTATCATAACCGAGCTGAGAAAATCCGGGTGTGGCGAAGTTTGGTATCGCGCTTGAATGGGGTTCAAGAGGCCCCGAGTTCGAATCTCGGCACTCGGACCATAAAAACCAGAAGAGCATCTGCTCTTCTGGTTTTTATGGTCCGAGTGCCGAGATTCGAACTCGGGGCCTCTTGAACCCCATTCAAGCGCGATACCAAACTTCGCCACACCCGGATTTTCTCAGCTCGGTTATGATACCACACTTTCTCTGCTTTTGCAAGCCTTTTTTCTGAAATCGGCAAATTTCTTTTTGCCGCCTCAGAGGACGAGGCAGTCGCCCTCGGCGCTGATCTGCCGCAGCTCGCCGTCGTCGATCAGATAGGCCTCGCCCCGCAGCTCCACCTCGTCGCCGCAGCAGAGGACAAAGGAGCCGTCCACCAGAGCCAGGAAGCAGCGGCCCCGGCTGTCCGGAATCGTGACCTCCTCGTAGAGCAGCTGGCCGTCGATCATGTTGTCCTTTGTCTCCTGATAGTGGGGCACCACCATGATCTCCGTCAGCCCGAGGCCCGGCAGAAAGCGGTCAAAATACGGATCGACGGACTCCCCTTCCAGCTCCGGCTGGACATAGACCTCGTCGGCGCTGTTCATGGTGCCGGCGCTGATGCCCATGATCACGCCCTCATACCCCTGCAGCAGCTCCCGCAGGCCGATGCTGCGGAAAAAGGCGTTCTGGGTCGGCACATGGCCGCCGGCCAGAATGATGAAGTCGCTCTCCGCGACCAGCCAGGGGGCGTCCTCCGCATTCCGGCCGTCACAGACCGCCAGCTCGGAGAATTCCATTCCGGCCTGGGCAAAGGCCCCGGCCATATCCGCCGCGAAGCGGTCCGTCAGCTCCGGACTGTCCGGGTCGGAGCAGAAAAACAGGCAGCGCGGACCCTCGGGAAGGGCTTCCCGCAGGGCGTCCACAAAGCCGTTGACGGGGTTCAGCGCCGCCTCCCCGGCGACGCAGGGACTGCTCGTCAAAAACAAAATCATCGCTTACGCTCCTTTCTCCGTCTCCCGGGCTGCCGGAACAACAGCACGCTGCAGCAGCAGCTGGAAGCTGTCCGGCAGCAGGTTGTCGGCAATCCGGGCCATTTTCTCCGGTGGGTCGGCCATCCGCCGATCAAACCACAGGAGGAACACGCTGAACAGGCCGCCCAGATGGTAGGCGATCCGGTAGCACTCGGTCTGGGTTACGGCGACGATGCGGCGGGCCAGTACCCGAAGCAGCAGGTTGGCCTGGCCGTTGTCGTGGAGCAGCAGCAGTTCCCGCCGGTACCCGGCAAAAAAGGCGAACATTCCGCGAAGGCTTTCCAGCCGCGCGGCCTTCCGGTCGACCTGGTCGATGTAGCGGCTGACGACGCCGTCGAGATAGTCCTCCAGGACGTCCTCCCTGGTCGCAAAGTGCCGGTAGTAGGTGGACCGGTCAACGCCCGCCCCCTCCGCGATCTCCCGGACGGTGATCTCGGCAAAGGGCTTTTCGGCCATCAGCCGCAGCAGGCTCTCCGCGAGCTCTGCTTTCAGCATTTCCGTTGTCACGGCTTTTCTTCTCATATTTGATTTTCCTCTCAGGACATGGCGGCTCCGTGCCGCCGGGTAAAACAATGAAAGCGGAAGCGCCCCTCGAGAAGGCGCTTGCTTTTATTCTACATTTTTTGCCCCGGCAAGTCAAGGGCCGCGAAAAAAGGGCTTGACACTCACGTAACGTCATAGCGTATACTGGGTTTCAGACGGGAGGGATGACCATGCGAACGGTCAGAGAAGTCAGCCGCCTCAGCGGCGTGAGCGTGCGTACGCTCCACCACTATGACGCCATCGGCCTGCTGAAGCCCACACAGGTGACGGAGGCCGGCTACCGGCTGTATGACGATACAGCCCTCGAGCGGCTTCAGACCATTTTGCTCTTCCGGGAGCTGGAGTTTCCGCTCCGGGAGATCCGCGACATTCTGGACGACCCGGGCTTTGACCGGGCCCTCGCACTGGAGCAGCAGATCCGGATGCTGGAGCTGCGGCGCGACCATCTCGGCGACCTGATCGCCTTTGCCCGCCGATTACAACGAACAGGAGGGAAATCTATGGATTTTTCCGCATTTGACAACTCGAAACTGGAACAGTACACCGCCGAGGCCAAAGCCCGCTGGGGCAAGACCGGGGCCTGGCAGGAATATGAAGAAAAGGCGAAGAC